>JAKACW010000115.1 GCA_021821045.1 Pseudomonadota bacterium | reverse complement strand
GTACACCGCCGGCGCGCTCGAGCAAGGCCGCAACGGTTGGACCCATCAGCGTCCGGAAGTGGAAAACTACTTCGCGGCGTTGATGCGCAACGGCAATGTGTACCCGGTCTTTCCCTATGACGCCAACTGCGTGCAAGTCGCCTACGACTGGGCCGTCCGAACCCACAACAAGGCCATCGCGTTGTTCTGTTCGAAAACCGCCCTGCCGGTATACGGCGATATGGCATCCGCGCAAGAGGCCGTGGAAACCGGCGCGACGGCGCTGTACGACAGCGGCAACGGCCGGCGCGGCACCGTGGTCTTCGCGGTCAGCGGCGACATGGTCTTAGGGCCCGTGATGGCCGCCAAGACCAAGCTGGAAATCGAAGGTTTCCGCGTGCGTATCGTCGCCGTGGTCAATCCGCGCCGTTTATTCCGACCGTCGGATGTGGCGTGGAATACGGTCGCCGAAGCCGACGACAAGTTCATGAGCGATGCGGAATACGAAACACTGTTCGGCGGCGACATGCTCATCGGCGTCACCGGCGGCGCCAGCGCGATTCTGGAGCCGGTGATGCTGCGCTCCCGCCATCGCCGTCGCGACATGTTGTGCTGGAAGCGCGGCGAAACCACCGCCTCGCCGGCGGAGCTGTTTGCGCTCAACGGCATCACGGAGAAGGATATTGTTGATCGGGTGTGGGCGTTGTCGCGCTAACTGCCGAATAAGGCAGCGCTTTGATGTGAGAGCGGATCATTCCGCGATTAAGTCGGGCGATGGCGATGAATCGGGTGAAGAATCGCGGTAGGAAACCGCTCCCACAGCGCCCTCTCCGACATTAACATTGAAACGGTGAACCATGACCAAACCGCTCAAACTGATTGTAATCGACGACGATCCCACCGGGTCTCAGACGGTGCACAGTTGCCTGCTACTCACCCAATGGGATCACGCCACCTTGCGCGAAGCCATGGTGGATGACTCGCCGCTGTTCTTCATTCTGACCAACACACGGGGCGTCGACGGTGCGCGGGCTGGCGCGATCACCCGCGAGGTCTGTCAAAACCTGCGCGACGTGCTGGCATCCCTCGACCGCAATGGCTTGCCCTTCACACCCGTCATCGTCAGCCGTTCGGATTCCACCTTGCGCGGCCACTATCCGCTGGAGACCGACATCATCGCCCAAGAACTCGGGCCGTTCGACGGCCACTTCCTGGTGCCGGCGTTTTTCGAAGGCGGACGCATCACCCGCGACGGGATGCACTACGTCGTAACCAACGGCAACGCGGTGGAAGCGCACAACACCGAATTCGCCCGCGACTCTGTTTTCGGCTACAGCACCGCCTATTTGCCGGCCTATGTCGAAGAGAAAACCCGAGGTCGCATTCGCGCCGACGACGTCGTGAAAGTCACACTGGAAGATATCCGCAGCGGAAATATCGCCAAGCTGTTGGCCCTTGAAGGCAATCGTTGTTGTGCGGTCGACGCCGAGACGCAGGCCGATCTCGATCGATTCGCGGGCATGGTTGGAGACGCCATGCGGCAAGGGAAGCGCTTCCTGTTTCGCAGCGCGGCTAGCCTGCTCACCGCTTTCGCCGCGCTTCCCCCTCAGCCCGTTTCGGCCCAGCACATGAGCAAGTACCGCCGCGAAAATCGCGCGGGCGCGTTCGTCGTCGGATCCCATGTCGGCAAAACCACGCAACAGTTGGAGAACTTGCTCAAGCGTCCCGGCACGGTCGGCATCGAAGTACCCGTGGATCGCCTTGAGCACGAAGCGGATCAGGTCATCGCATCTGTCCTTGATCGCATTCACGCACTACATCGCGACAATGTCACGCCGGTGATCTACACCAGCCGCGGGGAACGCCAATTCAGCGACCACGCCGCGCGCCTGGCATTCGGCGAGCGCATTTCCGAGTGTTTGGTGATAATCACGGCCAGGCTGCCGGCGTCCCTGGGATTTCTCGTCGCCAAGGGCGGCATCACTTCGCACGAAGTGCTGCGCGCCGGTCTCGAACTGAGAGCCGTGCGCGTGCTCGGTCAAATCCTGCCCGGTTGTTCCGTGGTGCAGTGCCCCGCCGATCATCCGCGCTTTCCGCTGCTGCCGGTGGTCATTTTTCCTGGCAACGTGGGCGATGAATTCGGCTTAGCGACGGTGTATGATCGATTCTCGTAGAAGCGGATCATGATGTGCAGGGACGCACGAATGTCGCGTGAGGCAGGATGCCGGAAGCGACCCCGCAGTTGTGGGAGCGGATCATTCCGCGATTGAATCGGGCGGCGGCGATGACTCGGGCAAAGAATCGCGGGTCGCTTCCGGCATCCTGCCTCACGCGACACTAGCACATCCATGTGCGTCGTAGGAAACCGCTCCCACAACTAACCGGTCCCAGGGTTAATATCTGGACGCGAGATTTTGGAAATTGGATGCATCCCACAACATGAACCAATCCGCGCTCAAAGAAAAAGTCATCGCCGGCCTCGCGCGCATGCTGCCCGAGAACGCGCTGCTGCACGTTGACGAGGATCTTCGCCCCTACGAGTGCGACGGTCTGTCGGCCTATCGCCAACTGCCGCTGTGCGTCGCTTTGCCCGACACCGTGGAGCAAGTGCAAGCCATCGTGCGTTTCTGCGCGCAACTCGGCGTGCCGATTGTTCCCCGCGGCGCCGGCACCGGACTCTCCGGCGGCGCGCTGCCCAATGCGGAAGGCGTGCTGCTCAGTCTCGCCAAGCTCAACAAGATCATTGGCATCGATCCCGACAACCGCTGCGCGCGGGTGCAGCCCGGCGTGCGCAACCTCGCCATATCGGAAGCGGCCGCGCCCCATGGTTTGTATTACGCGCCCGATCCGTCGTCGCAGATCGCCTGCAGCATCGGCGGCAATATCGCCGAGAACTCCGGCGGTGTGCATTGCTTGAAGTACGGTCTGACGGTGCACAATATTCTGGGACTGCAAATCATCACCGCCGACGGCGAACTACTGAACATCGGCGGCACGGCATTTGACAGCCCGGGCTACGACCTACTCGCCATGCTCACCGGATCGGAAGGCTTGCTGGGCATCGTCGTCGAAGCCACGGTGCGACTGCTGCCCCGGCCGCAACGGGCTCAAGTGGTGTTGGCCGCGTTCGATGACGTCAGCCGCGCCGGCGACGCCGTGGCGGCGGTGATCGGCGCCGGCATCATCCCCGGCGGCTTGGAGATGATGGATCGTCTAGCGATTCGCGCCGCTGAGGATTTCGTCCACGCCGGCTATCCTCTCGATGCCGCCGCGATATTGCTGTGCGAATTGGACGGCACCAATGAAGAAGTGTCCGAATACATTCTCAAAGTGCGCGACATCATGGTGCGCTGCGGCGCCACCGAAGTACGCACTGCGAAAGACGAAAAGGAACGGGCGCTGTTCTGGAAGGGACGCAAATCGGCGTTTCCCGCCGTCGGCCGCCTCGCACCCGATTACTACTGCATGGACGGCACCATCCCCCGCCAACGTCTGGCGGAAGTGTTGGCGACCATCGACGAGCTGTCACAGCAATACCAACTGCCGGTGGCCAATGTGTTTCATGCCGGCGATGGCAACTTGCATCCATTGATTCTTTACGATGCCAACCGCCCCGGCGAATTGGAGAAGGCCGAGGAATTGGGCGGCGCGATTCTGGAGCTGTGCGTGCGCGTCGGCGGCACAATTACCGGCGAGCACGGCGTCGGGATGGAGAAGATCAATCAAATGTGCGTGCAGTTCGGCAGCGCCGAATTGACGCAATTTCACGCCCTCAAAGCCGCGTTCGACCCGCAAGGCATTCTGAACCCCGGCAAGGCCGTGCCCACCTTGCACCGCTGCGCGGAGTACGGCGCCATGCACGTTCATCGCAATCAATTGCCGTTTCCCGAGCTGGAGCGATTCTAAGCGTGGCAGATAACGACCTCACCCAGGACCTGCAAGATCAGGTCAAGGCCGCCTACGAAAGCGGCACCGCCTTAGCCATCGTCGGCGGCGGCACCAAGCAGACGTGGCTCGGCGAGTACGCGGGGCAAGCCATCCATACCGCCGGCCATCGCGGCATCGTCAGTTACGCGCCAACCGAATTGGTGATCACCGCGCGAGCGGGAGCACCGCTTGCCGAGATCCATGCCGCGCTGGCGGAACACGATCAGACACTGGCCTTCGAGCCGCCCTCTTACGGTTCCGCCACGACCCTCGGCGGGGTCATCGCCTGCAACCACTCGGGCCCGCGGCGCCCCTTCGCCGGCGCGGCCCGAGATTTTGTGCTGGGCGTGCGAATGATCAACGGCACAGGCGAAGTTCTGCGCTTCGGCGGCGAGGTCATGAAAAACGTCGCCGGTTACGACATCTCACGGGCCATGGCGGGATCATTCGGCACACTGGGCATCATGTTGGACGTCAGTCTGAAAGTGCTGCCCCGCCCCCCCGCCCAAGTCACCGTCGCTCGCGAGCAACGGGCGGCCGATGCGGTGCAATTGATGAATCGTTGGGCCGGCGAATCTTACCCCATCAGTGCCGCGGCGTATGACGGAGAGCGCGTGTTAATCCGCCTGGAGGGCGCGGAATCCGCCGTGCGCGCGGCGCAGAAACAATTGGGCGGCGAAAACGTTTCCGACGCAACCGTACTGTGGCAAAGCCTTGGCAACCAGAGCCATGGCTTTTTCAGCGGCAGCGGTGCGCTGTGGCGCATCTCCGTTCCGCCAGCGACGCTTCCACTGGCGCTGCCGGGGAAATGGCTGTACGACTGGTGCGGCGGCCTGCGTTGGTATCGTGGCGACGCTCGCGCGGACGAAATTCGCGCCGCGGCGACCACAGCCGGCGGCCACGCCATCTGCTATCGCGGCTGCGCCGGCGCGTCGCGCTTCCAGCCGCTCCATCCGCTCATGCTGCAACTGCACAAGCGCATCAAGGCGGCGTTCGATCCTAAGAACATCTTCAACCGCGGGCTGATGTATCAGGAGCTTTGATGCCGACACCAATTCGACAAGCAAGCGGTTGTGGGAGCGGATCATTCCGCGATGAATCGGCGCGGGCGTCGAGCCGAGCCATCCATCGCGGTAGGAAACCGCTCCCACAGAAGATGCTAGCACCCTGTGGGAGGACGTCCGGCAAATTCAATCGATGATCCCCAAATGCGCACCGAATTACTAGAACAATACAGAAACACGCCGCAAGGCCAGGAAGCCGACAGCATCCTGCGCAATTGCGTCCACTGCGGCTTCTGCACCGCCACCTGTCCGACGTATCAACTGCTGGGCGACGAGCTGGACGGTCCGCGCGGCCGCATTTACCTCATTAAGCAAGTTCTCGAAGGCCAAGCCGTCACGGCGAAAACCCAACTACACCTGGACCGCTGCTTGACCTGCCGCTCCTGCGAAACGACTTGCCCCTCGGGCGTGCAATACGGCCGACTGGTCGACATCGGCCGCGAGATCGTCGACCACGCTGTGCCGCGGCCGCTGCATCAGCGCGCGCTGCGGCTCGCGCTGCGCAAACTGATCGCGCATCCCAAGCGTTTCGCGTTCTTGCTGCGCGCGGGTCAAGCGTTGCGGCCACTGCTGCCGCGGGCGCTGCAAAAGAAAATCCCGGCCCGTCAAACGGCGGCCCCTCGGTCAGTCTCCGGCGCTATGCGTTTCGTCATCGCGCTCGACGGTTGCGCCCAAGCGGCGGCGACGCCGAACACCAACGCCGCGGCTGCCAAAGTGCTGGCCCAACTGGGGATCGATTTCGTCAGCGCACCGCAAGCGGGTTGCTGCGGCGCCCTAAGTCACCATCTCAGCGCCGAAGACGAGGCCCGCAGTTTCATACGCCGCAACATCGATGCCTGGTGGCCGCTGGTCGAGAAGGGCGCGGAAGCCATCGTCATCACCGCCAGCGGTTGCGGCGTGGTGGTAAAGGAGTACGGACATCTGCTCGCCAACGACTCCGCTTACCGCAGCAAGGCGGCGGCGATCAGCGCGATGACCGTGGATATTGCCGAATACCTGGACAAACAGGATCTCGCGAGTCTGACGCCGCACCGCACAGGCCAGCGCGTCGCGTTCCATGCGCCCTGCACGCTGCAGCACGGTCAGCAGGTGACCGGCGTCGTCGAGCGGATCCTGACGAAGGCGGGCTATACGCTCACCCGTGTTCCCGATGGCCACCTGTGTTGCGGTTCAGCCGGAACCTACTCCATTCTGCAATCCGCCCTATCCCGGCAGTTGCTGCAAAGAAAACTTGCCGCCCTCGAGGGCGACAGGCCGGATGTGATCGCCACGGCCAACGTCGGCTGTCAACTCCATTTGACCAGCGGCGCCAATCATCCGGTGCGCCACTGGATCGAGTTGCTAGCCGACACGTAAAACCTTGCCTACCGTGGCGACCCCGGACTATCACACAGACGGAATCGCTGCTACGCCGGTTTGCGCTCGCCACTTGCGAACATCGTATCCCGCACCCGCGCCGATACCGCAATGGCGATAAGCAACAGCCCCATGATGGCGGCGTTGCCGGTAGGCACCGGTTCGGTGTCGAATCCCAGCACCCATGGCGTCGCGATGAGTGCAATTCCGATGACGAACGTCGCTCCCTCCTCCACCAGTTTGGGCAGGAAGTAACCGCCTACGCCGAACAGCAAAATCACCAGCCCCAACAAGACGATCGCAATCGTCGCTATGGTGAGATGAGTGAACCCAAGTATGTAGGGAGAAGAGCACAGCCAAATTCCGCAGATGAACTCTGCGATGTCTTGCCAGTTGCGTTTCATTATTGACTCCGTTCGCTGCTTGTAACCCGATGTTACGGTAGCGTTACGGCTCGCCGACTTTCGGTGACGAAGTCACATTCGAACTTGGGCAACTGTCGTCGGAATGAATCACCCGGCGTTGGGGATGACGATAGTTCGAAACAAGAATCGCGGTAGGAAACCGCTCCCACAGAAGGCGCCCATTTCATGTGGGAACGGATCATTCCGCGATTGAGTCGGGCGGTGGCGATGATTCGGGCGAACAATCGCGGTAGGAAACCGCTCCCACACCAGCTCCGCGCGCTGCGATGGCCACTGTGTGGGAGCGGATCATTCCGCGATTCTCAGCGCGACAAAAACGCCGCCAACGCCCGCCCCGTATGCGTTTTCGCCTTGGCAATCTTCTCCGGCGCTCCAGCCGCGACGACCTTGCCCCCTTTCTCACCGCCTTCGGGCCCCATGTCGATAATCCAATCCGCCTCGGCAATGACATCGAGATTGTGCTCGATGACAACCACGCTGTTACCGGCATCGACCAGTCGCTGCAACACGACGATCAACTTCTCGACGTCACCCATGTGCAGACCGACCGTCGGCTCATCGAGCAAATACAAAGCGGCGTTCTTGTTTTCCACGCCCGGTTTGACTTTCGCCAGCTCGGTGACCAGTTTCAATCGCTGTGCTTCACCGCCGCTCAACGTCGGGCTTTGCTGACCCAGCGTCAGATAACCCAGCCCCACGTCGCGCAGCAAACTCAGGGCATGACGGACTTTGGCGTGGGCATGGAAGAATTCAACAGCCGCATCCACGTTCATGGCCAGCACGTCGCCGATGGACTTTCCTTTGTAGAGCACATCGAGGGTTTCACGGTTGAATCGCGCGCCGTTGCACACTTCGCACGGCACTTTCACGTTGGGCAGAAAGCTCATCTCGATCGTCTTGATGCCCTGGCCTTCGCAGGCCGCGCAGCGGCCGCCGCCGACATTGAACGAAAATCGATTGGCCTTATAGCCCCGCACCCGCGCCTCTTCGGTCTGGGCGTATACGGCGCGAATATCATCCCAAATCCCAAGGTAGGTCGCCGGACTGGACCGCGGCGTCTTGCCGATGGGGGTCTGATCCACCTCCAACACACGACGAATCGCTTGCCAGCCGTCGATGGCCTCGCACCCCTGAAGCGCGGCTCGGCCGCGACGCCGCGCGACCAAATGCGCCAGATTCTCCCGCAGCACTTGCCGCACTAACGTGCTCTTGCCCGATCCGGAGACACCGGTCACACACACCAGACGATTGAGCGGCACGGCGACGTTCAAGCGTTGCAGATTGTGCAGCGACACGCCGCTTAGCCGAATGGCGTCGCCGCTCCGACTCGTCACGGCCGTCGCGCGCCGCTGCGCCAACGGATGCGCGATGGAATGGGCCAGAAAGCGGCCGGTAA
>JAKACW010000003.1 GCA_021821045.1 Pseudomonadota bacterium | reverse complement strand
GAGAATCGGGCGGGGGTTGACTAGCGAGCGATCAAGATTTCGCTGGCGAAGCACTCGGCTGAGCTGGTATCGAAAACGACGTCGATTGGGTTTTCGAGGGAATAGGCCGTGAGCGCGACCGAGAGCAGTGCCTTGGCGCCATCGCTGGACACGCCAAGTTTGTGCGGCGCGACGGTGAAAATCAGTCCACCTTGTGCGCAGAGCGGATCGATGGCTTGAGTGGCGCGCACTTCGAACGTGCCGTTATCCTTAACCCGCACGTATTCGATTGCGACATCTTGGGCGCTCGTGGCGTAGGCGGACGTGACGGGGATGGTGAGGGCGATTGCGGCTGCTGCGAGCACGGTTGTTTTTATTGATGACATCTTTACCACTCCAAATAAATAGGTTGTGGGTGGATTTAGCAAAGACTAGGCCAAAGCGGCATCACCTATAAAAATCAGCACGTTGCGTCGTCTGATGGTCGCGGTGACGGAAAAAAGGCGGGCAGGTGTTAAGCCTTTCGACAGCGGCTCGCGATGGCGGCGCTATTTGCTCAATTTCAACATCACCGACGGCACTTGCTGGCGGCGCAGGCGCTGTTGAATCGAATTGGCTTCGGCGGAGGTGGTGTAGGGGCCGACGCGCACGCGGAACCATTTTTCCTTGCTGCCGACGGCGACGGTTTGGATCGATGATTCGATGCCCATGAGCGCAAGGCGCGCTTTAAGGCTGTCGGCGGCGCGATAGCTCTTGAACGAGGGGAGTTGCAACACGTAGACGTAAGCCGATTTCGGCGGCGGGATCGCGGCCGGCGCGGCGCGTGGTTCTTCCCGCGACGCGGGCGCGGTCGGTGCTTTCGGCGCGGGTTTGACCGCAGGCGCTGAGTCGAACGGTTCCTCCACTGGAACTTCGACTTCCATGTTGAGCAGTTCGGTGTAAAAACCGAATGCCGGCTCCAGCGCTTCGGGAGGCGGTTCTTTTTCGGCTTGATCCGCCTTGCCGGCTTTGGCGGTCTTGGTCTCTTTGCCGGGCGCGGATGCTTCCTCGGCCGGTGCGCTCAATTGCGCCTCGCCGTCGGTGCCGGGCAGGCGTCCTAAATAAACCAGGAAGGCGATAAATAAACCGATGGCGAGACCGGTGGCCAGCCACACCCAGCCGGGCAGCGGGGCAGAGCGGGCTTGAGTTCGGTGGCGTGTCGCGGATCCCATGGAGTTAGCCGACCGTTATCGCGGAATGACCCGCTGCCACGGGGCAAGCGATTCTTGTGGCGGGAATGTGTCTATTGTGGGAGCGGTTTCCTACCGCGATGACTGGGTTCCGGCGATGGTTTGGACGAAGAATCGCGGAATGATCCGCTCCCACATTTGGAGTGTCGCGCATTGTATGAATCGTAGTGATCAAAGCGGTCCTATTGTCTCTGCTTGGCCATGGTTTGTCAGTTGGCATTAATCCGCGTCCACCGGGTCGACGTCCAATGACCAGCGCACGCCGCGGGCGCTGGGCAAGTCGTCGATTTGCGGCATGGCCTGTTCGAGCGCGTGGTGAAGCGGGCCGCGCTGCGACGCTTGAATCATCAATTGATAGCGAAATTTGCCGGCGCGCTTTTCCATCGGCGCGGGAATGGGGCCGGCCAACTCGATGCGACCGTTGCCGGCGTTGCGCAGAATCTGCTGCACGTCGCTGAGAAATTTTACCGGCCGTTCGCGGTGGGTCGCTTCGGCGCGAAACAGGGCCATGGCGGTGAAGGGCGGCAACTGTGCGGCTTTTCGCTCTTCCAGCGCGGCGCGCGCCATGGCGTGATAGCCCTCGCCCAACAGCGTGCGGAACAAAGGGTGTTCCGGGTGATGGGTTTGAATGGCGACGTGACCGGGTTTGTCGGCGCGCCCGGCCCGGCCCGCGACTTGGATGAGCAACTGCGCCATGCGCTCCGGGCCGCGAAAATCGGCGCTGAACAGCCCTTGGTCGATGTCGACCACCGCCACCAGCGTGATATCGGGAAAGTCATGGCCCTTGGCGAGCATTTGGGTGCCGACCAGAATGCGATGCTCGCCGCCGTGGGCTTGTTGCATCAATGCGCTCATGGCGCCCCTGCGCCGGGTAGTGTCGCGATCGATGCGCAGCACATTGGCCTCGGGAAACATCGCGCTCAATTCCTCGTCGATGCGCTCCGTGCCCAGACCCAGGGGCAACAGGGCGGTACTGCCGCAGGCCGCGCAATGTTCCGGCGGGCGCTGTTCGGCGCCGCAGTGATGGCAGCGCAATAGATTGTCGCGGCGGTGGAACGTGAACCGCACATCGCACCGTTTGCACAGGGCGAGCCAACCGCAGTCATGGCACAGCAGGGAAGGAGCGAAACCGCGGCGATTAAGGAACACCAGAACTTGGCCTTGGGCATCGAGATGCTTTTTGATCAATCCCAGCAATGGGGGCGACAGCTTGCCTTTGAGTTTCTGTCCTCGGATATCCAACAGTTCGTAGGTCGGCGTCGCCGCGGCGCGGGCCCGTTTGGGAAGTTCGAGCCGGCGATAGCGGCCGCTGTCGGCGTTGTAGAGGGTTTCCAGCGAGGGCGTTGCGGAACCCAAAACCACCGGCACGCTTAGGTTCTTGGCACGCACCACCGCCAGATCGCGCGCGGAGTAGCGAAAGCCATCTTGTTGTTTGAACGAGGGGTCGTGTTCTTCGTCGACGATGATCAAGCCCGGCGCGGCCATCGGCGTGAACACGGCGGAGCGTGTGCCAAGTATCAGTTGCGCGCTGCCTTCGCGGGCGGCCAGCCAGGCGCGGCTGCGTTCGCCTTCGCTGAGATTGGAGTGCAGCACCACCGGCGCGATGCCGAAGCGCTCGGTAAAGCGTTGAACGAATTGCGGCGTGAGCCCGATTTCCGGCACCAGAACAAGCACTTGTCGTCCGAGCGCGAGCGCTCGCTGGGCGGCCCGCAGGTACACCTCCGTTTTGCCGCTGCCCGTGACGCCATCGAGTAAAAAGGTGGCGAAGGTGCCCAGTGCAGCGACAATCTCGTCCACAGCGCGTGCTTGCTCGGCATTGAGTTCGGGCAACGCGCTTTGCGGTTGGGGCGGCGCAGGCTGGGCTGGTGCCGAAGTCTCTTGGCGCAACCAGCCTTTTTGTTCCAGGGTGTGCAGCGCTTGGCGCCACGGCGCCAGCGGTTTCTCCAAGGCGCTTTCGTCAATGGATTCGCCGGTTTGTGCCAGGGTGAGCAAGCTGCGTTGGCGCGGCGCCCGCTTGAGCGTGTCGAGATGAATCTGCGCGCCGGATTCAGTGATGCGCCAGCGCGCTGGCTGAGACAGCTCGCCCGGCTGACCGCGCCGCAACCCTGGCGGCAGCAATTGTTGCATCACTTCGCCGACCGGGTGGTGGTAATAGGCGGACGCCCAGCGCGCCAGGTTGAGCAGGTCATCTGGAAGCAGCGCGGTGTCGTCGAGGCAATCCAGCGCGGCTTTGAGTCGCGCGTTTGGCAGGTCACTGTGGGACACCACATCGAGCAAGACACCGACGAGGCGGCGTCGGCCAAACGGAATGCGCAGTCGCATACCAGGTTGAAGCGGCGTTGCAAGATTGGCGGGCGCAAGGTAATCGAATGACTGATAGAGCGGCGCGGGAACGGCGACTTTCAGAATGCGTGGAGGATGATTCATGTGTGGCGGAAGTATCGCTGATTCTGTCGTGCTACGTAATCGACTAGGTTGCTTCAGTGAGTGGTGAGTTTAGCGCATGTGTATCAGCTTGCTACTAAATAAATATTGCTAAATTATTACAGCGCCTCGATTTTGCGTCTTATCCACAGAACCTGTGGATAACTATGTGGATGAAATGGGCGCAAGCGTGCCAACTGCCTGTCGTGGTTGGTTTCTTGCTAGATTGTCGTTTTTTTCCACGCGAGGCATTTTTTTGAAAAAACATAGAGTTACGATCGAGTTAACGGGTTTGTAAGAATCCGCTTGACGCGGAAGTGCAACTCAGAAACGTGCCTCGCGATTTGTGCATAAATGCTCTGGCGGGGGTTGCGAGCAGAACCAAGCGGAAATCCATGCTGCGTCAGGAGGTTGACGAATACACTTAAGCGAATAGGTAGGAATACCTAGCCGTCCTTGCTCAAAATGTCAGCAAAGATTGGGCGTCAAAACGGCTTCAACGATGCGAGCAGCACGATGACGACGAGGCCGAGCACGGGCACTTCATTGAACCAGCGATAGAACACATGGCTGCGTTGATTGCGATCATTTTTGAAATCCGCGACGAGCTTACCGCAGTAAACATGATAGACGACAAGCAGCGCCACCAACAGTAACTTGATGTGCAGCCAACCCGAACTCTTGTACGCATCCCAGCCGCCGCTCCACAAAATGCCCAAGCCGAAAAGGATCGTGAGCACGCCGCCGGGCGTCATGATGCCGAAAAAAAGTTTGCGTTCCATGATCTTAAACCGATCGATACTGATTTGGTCGCTGCTCATGGCGTGGTAGACGAACAGCCGCGGCAGATAAAACAGGCCGGCGAACCAGGTGACCATGAAAATGATGTGCAATGCTTTGAACCAGAGCATGGTCGCGTTCCTTTCGCGTTTCGATTGGCCGTGGCCCGTCACAAATTTGCAACATGACTATTGACGCCACTTTTGCGGCTCGGCTACTCTAGCAGCGGAGGGTAAAGCGGCAGTTCTAAGCCGTACATAATAATAATCTATCCGACCTACCTGCAGCGGCTTTGTGCCGCTTTTTTTTGCGCCGGTATTCGTTCGACATGGATGCAAGCCTGTCCCTCTGGGGTCTGTTTATCAGTGCGTTCTTATCCTCGACCCTTCTTCCCGGCGGTTCGGAGGCCGTGCTGCTCGCGTTGGCGGCAACGGAAAGCGCGCCTCGCAGCGAGTTGCTGATTGTCGCCAGCATCGGCAATACCCTGGGCGGAATGACGTCGTGGGGGATCGGTCGCCTGTTGGCGTGGCGTTATCCGGCGCAAGCGCTTTCGAAACACGACCATCAACGCGCGCTACAACGGGTGCAGCGTTACGGCGCACCGATCTTGTTGTTGTCTTGGTTGCCGATCATCGGCGATCCGCTGTGTGTGGCCGCAGGTTGGCTGAAAATAAATCCGCTTTTGTCGGCCGTGTGTATCGGGGCGGGAAAGGCGGCGCGTTATGCGGTGTTGCTGTGGTTCATTTGATTGGCCGCAAGATCAGACTGAGTTGTGGGAGCGGTTTCCTACCGCGATTGAAGAATCGCGGAACGATCCGCTCCCACGGGGTGATCGCCAACAAGGCGAATCACTTCACTAAATCTTCCGGCGGGATCGATTGGGTGCCGTTGCGCAACACATAGCCCGTGACGCCGTACTGCTTGAGGATGAACGACGCCGCCGAGCTGCGCTGACCAGTATCGCAGTAACAAATGTAGGAGATTGACTTGTCCAGCTCCCGCGCGCGGCGGTGCAGTTGGGCGGCGCCGATGTTGAGGGCGTTGGCGATATGTCCTTCCGTGTATTCGCTGGCCATACGGATATCGAGCCACTTGGCCTTGTTGGCGGCGACGCGCTTCTTGGCCTCAGAGTAATCGATCCACTGCACATTGGGCTCAGTGAGTAGTTTCAGAAAGTCCGCTTTCGACAAGCGCAGCAATACCCCGTCGGACATCATGGAAACGGTGGCGTTGCGCGGCTTGTCCGAGATCAGCGCGGCTTCGCCAAAGCTGCTGCCTTCGACCAGCTCCGCCAGCTCGATGGATTCTTCTTCCTCGGCCTCGGTCTGGCGATTTACCAGCGCGCTGCCTTGGTCGATCATGTAAAAGTAGTCGCCCGGATCGCCCTGGCGAATGATGACCTGGCCGGCCGACACCTGAATGGGCTCCATTTTGTCGAGCAACTGTTCGATGTTGGCGGGCGGCAGATTTTTGAAGGTGGGCGATTTCACCATTTTTTTTAGCCAGCTCGCTTTGTCCACCGTGAACACGCCCGTGTCGGTCATGATGACTTCCGGTTCGGGCATGGCCAACTGGCTCCACGCGATCATGGCGTCGATCAAGTCGGCGTCCAGCTTGATGTAAAGCGCGGGTTTGACGGCGGTGACGGTGTGGCGCCGCGGTTTAACGTGGGCGACGGGGCGCAGTGCGTCGTCGCTGCCGGAGGTGATTTCGGTGACGGTTCCGTTGTCGTCAGCGAGGCGAAGGGTGCCGCCGATCAGCCAATAATATTGATTGGCTTCGTCACCCGATTTGAACAGCGTCGTTCCTGCCGGAGCCGTGCGAATCTCCGTCTGGCCTGCCAGCTCGGCAATCTGGTCAGCGGCGAGATTGGCGATAGGCTCGAGGCGTTTTAGCTCGTCAGCGGTAATCAATGGCATGGTTCAAATCCGTTTGGCGCGCCGCTGAATTCTAGACGGAAAACGTGAAAATTGGAATTTTCCGCGGCCGGTAAAGTCGACCGTGGAGTGAGTGTGCGATAATGTGCCGCTTTATCAGGGCGGTCAGCGGTAGACAAGACATGGATTCCCCGGCGCGAATTCGCGAAATACCCTACAACTACACTTCTTTCTCCGACCGCGAGATTGTTTTGCGTTATCTCGGCGAGGACATGTGGCAGGCGTTATCCGAATTGCGCAGCGTGCGCCGCACCGGCCATTCGGCGCGCATGCTGTTCGAAGTGTTGGGCGACATGTGGGTCATCGCGCGCAATCCCTATATACAAGACGACTTGCTCAGCGATCGGCGCCGATGGGGCTCGCTCACTCACGCCCTGCATCACCGCCTGGATCAGATCAAGACGCGTTCCGAAGGAAATCCGGCGGTCGAAAAGCTGATCGAGCGGGCGCGCAAGGCGGCGCGCGAATTCGAGGCGTGGCTGCCGGCGCAGGGGGAGTTGCGCAAGAAGGCGCTGCGCCGACTCGCCAAAGTCACCCGCCGCGACAACATCGACTTCGGCGGATTCGCGCGTGTGTCCCACGTTACCGATGCAACCGACTGGCGCGTCGAGTATCCGTTTGTGGTTATCACGCCGGACAGCGAGGACGAGATTCGCGATGTGGTGCAAGCGTGTATTGAATTGGGCTTGACCATCATCCCCCGCGGCGGCGGCACGGGTTACACCGGCGGTGCGGTGCCCTTGTACGCTGAGACGGCGGTGATCAATACGGAGAAGTTGGACGGACTGTCGGAAATTTCCCGACGCGAGTTGCCCGGCGTCGACAAGCCCGTGCCGGTGATTCGCGCCGAGTGCGGTGTGATTACCGGCGATGTGTCCAAGCGCGCGGCAAAGGCCGGACTGGTGTTCGCGGTTGATCCGACCTCACAAGATGCCTCGACCATTGGCGGCAACGTCGCCATGAACGCCGGCGGCAAGAAAGCCGTGCTGTGGGGCACCACGCTGGATAACTTAGTCTCTTGGCGCATGGTCACGCCCGATGGGCACTGGCTGGAGGTCGAACGTCTCAACCACAACTTGGGCAAGATCCACGATCAGCCCGAAGTGAAGTTCCGCGTCACACGCTACGGCAATGATCGTAAATCGCCGGTCGGCGAGCCGGAAGTGTTGACGTTCCCCGGCGGCGCGTTTCGCAAGAAGGGTTTGGGCAAGGACGTCACCGACAAATATTTAGGCGGTCTGCCGGGAATACAGAAAGAAGGCTGCGACGGTTTTATCACCTCGGCGGAGTTCATTCTTCACCGCATGCCGACCCAGATTCGCACCGTGTGTCTGGAATTTTTCGGCAGCAATCTGCGCAGGGCGGTCACCGCGATTACCGAGATCAAGAGCCTGGTGGAGAAGACGCCCCACGTGGTGCTTTCCGGACTGGAACATCTCGACGAGCGTTACATTCGCGCCATCAAGTACACCGCCAAGGCAGCGCGGCGCGAACGGCCGAAGATGGTGCTGTTGATCGATATCGCCGGCGACGACGAACGGGCTGTCGCGGACATGTCATCCCAGGTGGTGCGGGTCGCCAATGCGAAAGACGCCGAGGGTTTCATTGCCGTCAGCGCCGAGGCCCGCAAGCGTTTTTGGGCCGACCGCTCCCGCACCGCGGCCATCGCCGCCCATACCAACGCCTTCAAGATTAACGAAGACGTGGTCATTCCGTTGGATAAACTGGCGGACTACACCGAAGGCGTCGAGCGGATCAACATCGAACAATCCATTCGCAACAAGTTGCGCATGATCGATGCGGCGCTGGACTATTTGCGCGGCGATCTGGTTGAAGTGACGCAAAGCGAGTTTTTCGACCGCAGCGAGGAAAGCGAGGCGATCCTCAAGGGTAAGAGCACCGCGGCTCAAGAACACCTGACGCGGGTGAAGCAGCGCTGGCAGGGCATTCTGGAAAACATGGATGCCGGCGCCGCCGAGTATCGCGACCTGCTGGACAAGGAAGCCGCGGCAAAGCGCGGCATGAGCGACACGATTTTCGCGCTGCTGCTGCGCCGCGATCTGCGGATTTCCCATCGCGCCGAAGTCGCGCGGCCGTTGGTGGAGATCTTCACCGGCCGCGAGTTCGACGCACTGCGCGAGCGGCTCAAGAAAATCCATGGGGAGATTCTCTCCAGCCGCCTGTTCGTCGCGTTGCACATGCACGCCGGCGACGGCAACGTGCACACCAATATCCCGGTTAACTCCAACGACTACGCTATGCTGCAGGAGGCGGATCGCATCGTCGACCGGCTTATGGCCTTGGCTCAGTCGCTGGGCGGGGTGATTTCCGGTGAGCACGGCATCGGCATTACCAAGCTGCACTATCTGGAAACGGATAAAATCGCGGCCTTCGCCGAATACAAGCAAAAAGTCGACCCCAATGGCCGGTTCAACAAGGGCAAGCTATTGCCGGGCGCCAATCTCAGCAATGCTTATACGCCCTCACTGAGGTTGTTGCAGCAAGAAGCCTTGATTTTGGAAGAGAGCGAATTGGGCTTGTTGAACGATGATGTGCGCCACTGCCTGCGTTGCGGCAAGTGCAAGCCCGAGTGCAACACCCATGTGCCGCGGGCGAATCTGCTCTATTCGCCGCGTAACAAGATTCTCGCCACCGGTTTGTTCATCGAGGCGTTTCTGTATGAAGAGCAAACCCGGCGCGGCATCTCGTTCCGCCATTTCGACGAAATGGCCGATGTGGCGGATCACTGCACCGTTTGCCACAAGTGTCTCAATCCCTGTCCGGTGGATATCGATTTCGGCGACGTCTCGATTCGCATGCGCAAGATCCTGCGCGATCGCGGCGTGAGAAAGACCAATCTTGGCACCCGGATGTCGATGATGTTCTTGAACGTCACCGATCCGGCGACGATTCATTTCCTGCGCAAGACCATGATCGGCTGGGGCTACGCCACCCAGCGTTGGGCTCACGGCATGGCCAAGAAGCTGCATTGGCTGTCGAAGGATACCCGGCCGGCTTCGACCACCGGTTCCACACCCATCCGGGAACAGATCGTCCACTTCGTGCGCAAGCCCCTGCCGGCCAACCTGCCGCGGCAGACCATGCGCGGCATGTTGAAGCTCGAAGACGAAAAGATGGTGTCGATTCTGCGCGACTCGGCGAAAGTCACCGAGGAGTCGGATGCGGTGTTTTATTTTCCCGGCTGCGGTTCGGAGCGCTTGTTTAGCCAGATCGGTCTGGCCACGCTGGCCATGTTATACGAGGTGGGTGCGCAGACGGTTCTGCCGCCGGGCTATCTATGTTGCGGCTATCCCCAGCGTTCCGGGGGCGATGAAGCCAAGGGGCGCAAGATCACCACCGACAACCGCGTGCTGTTCCATCGCGTGGCCAATACGCTGAACTATTTGGATATACGAACCGTGATTGTGTCCTGCGGCACGTGCATGGATCAATTGCGGGAATATCAGTTCGACAAGATCTTCCCGGGCTGCCGTTTGCTGGACATTCACGAGTACCTCATGGAGAAGGGCATCGCCCTGGAGAACGTGAAGGGCGTGCGTTACCTGTACCACGATCCTTGCCACACGCCGATGAAAACCTACGCGCCCCAAACCGTCGCGTCGAAGCTAATGGGGCAGGCGGTGCCGATTGCGCCCCGCTGCTGCGGCGAGGCCGGCACCTTTGCCGTCGCCCGCCCCGACGTGGCCACGCAAGTGCGGTTCCGCAAGGAAGAAGAGCTGCGCAAAGGTATCGCGGAAGTGACTCAAGCCGGCGAAGTCATGCCGAAAGTCAAAGTGCTGACCTCCTGCCCGGCCTGCCAACAAGGGCTCTCGCGCTATGGCGAGGATCTCAACTACGAAACCGACTACATCGTCGTCGAGCTGGCCCAGCATCTATTGGGCGAAGGCTGGCAAACACGCTTCGTCGATCAAATGAACAAGGGCGGCGTCGAGCGGGTGCTGTTGTAAGAGTCGGGCGCCATGAATTCACCGATCGCAAGGACGCTCATTATCTTGGGTGTCGTCCTCGTCCTACTGGGGCTCTTGTGGCCGTGGCTGCAAAAGAGCGGACTTGGCCGTCTGCCGGGTGATATCGCCATCGAGCGGGAAAACTTCCGTTTTTATTTTCCACTGACGACATCGATCATCGTGAGTCTGGTTTTAACGCTGTTGTTTTGGTTGTTTCGGCGCTAAGTCCGGTGTGGGAGCGAATTCCTTTCGCGATTTGAATCGGCGCTGACGACACTTTGGGTGAAGAATCGCGGAATGATCCGCTCCCACAGCTAAAGCGTTTTTTCCGCCAGGACGATGCTTTGATCGTCCGGGTGCGGGCGTAGCTCGAATCCGAGGCTTTTCACCAATTCCAGCATCGGCACGTTCTCGGCCAGGATTTCGCCGATCATGATTTTCAGGCCGCGTCGCCGAGCGGCGTCCATGAGGGCTTCCATCAGATACGAGCCGATGCCCTTGTGCTGCCACTCGTCCGCCACCACCAGGCCGAATTCGCAGGTTTCGCCGTCGGGA
This sequence comes from Pseudomonadota bacterium, assembly GCA_021821045.1. GTDB lineage: Bacteria > Pseudomonadota > Gammaproteobacteria > JAADHS01 > JAADHS01 > JAKACW01. Next base: position 103,002 of record JAKACW010000003.1, on the reverse strand, counting down.
TTGGTGCCGTAGCGCGCGACGCCGATTTCGCTCTCCTTGCCGCCGCTTTCGATCACGGCGATCAGTGCCAGTTCGCGGTGATAGTCCAGTTGAGTTAGCCGAACCAGCATTTCCGGGGTGAGTTCGGTGAGGCTTTGCATGAAGCGGAAATACTTCGACTCGGGCGACAGATTGCGCACGAAACTCTGTTCGATCTCGGCATCTTCGGGCCGCATCGGTCGCACCAAGACATTAGTGCCGTCGGCCAATTGCAGCGTGGTGCTGAGTCCCGCCGGATAGGGATGAATTGCCATGTGGCGGTACGGGTTGGAGGATGGCTTGACGAAGTCGACGACGATGCGGGCGTCGGCGGCGAACACGCCGGTTTCGTCGGCAATCAGCGGATTTATGTCCAGCTCCCGGATTTCGGGAAGTTCGCACACCATTTCCGACAGTTGCCGCAGCACCCGTACCACGCCGTCCAAATGGGCGGCCGGCATGTCGCGAAACGCCCCGAGCAGCTTGGCGACGCGGGTTTGCTCGATCATGCGTCGGGCGATAAAGGTGTTTAGCGGCGGCAGCGCGACGGAGCGATCATGCAGTATCTCCGCAGCCGTGCCGCCCGCGCCGAAGCTGATGACCGGGCCGAATACCGGGTCGCGAATGACGCCCAGCAGCAATTCGCGGCCGTTGGCGCCGCGATACATCGGCTCGATCGTCACGCCGTTGATCCGCGCGTTGGGATGCTTCTCTCGCACGTGGTCGACTAATTCTTTATAGACGGATCGCACCGCCGCCGCGTTGGCAATGTTCAGCCGCACGCCGTCGACATCGGACTTATGCAAGATGTCCGGCGAGCTGATTTTCATCGCCACCGGGAAACCGATGTTTTCCGCCGTGACCAGCGCCTCGCTGGTCGATCGCGCCTCGCTGGCGGTGAGCACGGGAATGTTGAAAGCATGGAGCACGGCTTTTGCTTCGGTCATCGTCAGGTTGGCGCGATGTTCCGACAGCGCCGCCTGAATAATCAGCCGCGCGCCTTGCACATCGGGCTGGCTGCGTTCCGCCAGCGGCGCGGGCACTTGCATCAATAACTGCTGATTGCGCTGGTAGTTGGCCAAATAAGCAAACGCTTCCACCGCCGCCTCGGGGCTGAAGAAGGTCGGAATGCCCGCGCGGGTCAACAACGTGCGGGCTTCGATGACCTGGTTTCCCCCTAACCAACAGGCCAGCACCGGTTTGGTCCGCTTGCCTCGCGCGTCGATGACGGCCTGCGCTGCGGCAAGGGGATCGGTCATGGCTTGGGGCGACAGCATGACGAGCGCGGCATCGACATTGCCGTCGTCCAAGCAGGCGCGGACCGCATTCTGGTAGCGCTCGGCCGGCGCGTCGCCCAGCACATCGATAGGGTTGCCGTGCGACCAGGTTGGAGGCAACGCCTTATCCAGTTCTGCAAGCGTGTTTCCGTCCAGATTCGCCAATTCCATCCCCAGATCAATGGCGCGGTCCGTTGCCATGACGCCCGGGCCGCCGCCGTTGGTGATGATGGCCAAGCGGTTGCCTTTGACACGCTGGCGCGTCGCGAGCAACTGCGCCGCCGAGAAGAGTTGATCGATGGTTTGCGCCCGCACCACGCCGGCCCGCTGCAGCGCGGCATCGAACACATCGTCCGATCCCACCAGCGCGCCGGTATGAGACGCCGCCGCCCGCGACCCCTCGGCATGGCGTCCGACTTTCACCACGACCACGGGCTTGAGGCGCGCGGCCACCCGCAAGCCGCTCATGAAACGGCGCGCGTCTTTGATGCCTTCGACGTAGAGCAAGATGCTTTCGGTGCGCGCATCGAGGGCCAAATAATCGAGAATGTCGCCGAAATCCACATCCGCCGCCGCGCCCAGCGACACCACGGCGGAAAAACCGATGCCGCGCGGTTCGGCCCAGTCCAGAATGGCGGTACACAATGCGCCGGATTGGGACACCAACGCCAGCGTGCCTTCTTTCGCGGTGCTGCGGCTGAACGTGGCATTGAGACCGATGGTCGGGCGTATTATGCCCAGGCAATTGGGGCCGAGGATGCGCAAACGATAATGTGCCGCCGCATCCAGCATGGCTTTCTCCAACGTCCCGCCGTTGCCCTCGCTGATGCCGGCCGACAACACGACCGCCGCGCGCGCACTGTGTTCGCCGCATTGATGAATGATTTCCGGCACGGTCGCGGCGGGCGTGGCAATGACCGCCAAGTCGATCTTGTCCTTGATGTCGCCGATATGCGCGAAACAGGTTTTCCCTTGCACGGTGTCATGCTTAGGATTTATCGGATAAATGTTGCCGGTGAATCCGCCGTGGAGCAAACCGTCGAATACACACGCACCGACGGATCCGGCCCGTTCGCTGGCGCCAAAGACCGCGACGGCGTGCGGTGCGAAGAGGGAGTCGAGGTAGTGGGTGCCCATGGACGCATTCTATGCCAGGACGTTTCCGGGCGGGAGGAGCTCGTTTCGCGTTGAAACTGGCGCCGTTGATGATTCGGTCCAAGAATCGCGGAATAATCCGCTCCCACAGTTGCGGACACACTTTTCGTGGGAGTGGTTTCCTACCGCGATTCTTCGCCAAGTCAATCGCGGAATGATCCGCTCCCACAACGGCGGACTACGACGAACTGACACAGGGGTCGGATCCCACAATTTGCGCTAACATACCCGCAACGAGGTGACCGTGCCATGTTTGTCGCATTGATTTCCCATCCCGACTGCCTGCTCCACGAAATGGGTTATTACCACCCGGAGAGTCCGCAACGCATTACCGCGATTCGCGATCGCCTGACGGCAGCGGGCATGCTGGATCTGATGCGGGAATACGATGCGCCCCTGGCCACCCGCGAGCAATTGATACGCGCCCACGACCCGCGCTATGTCGACGCCATTTTTGCCCAAGCCCCCAAGGAAGGGCATTTGATGCTCGATCCGGACACCAGCATGAACCCGCACTCGCTCAATGCAGCGTTGCGCGCGGCCGGCGCGGTCGTCCTTGGCGTCGATTTAGTGATGCGCGGCGAGGCCGGTGCGGCGTTCTGCAACGTGCGTCCGCCGGGTCACCATGCCGACAGGGCGCACGCCATGGGTTTCTGCATTTTCAACAATATTGCGGTGGGCGCCTGCCATGCGCTGGCCATCCATCAGGTGAAACGGGTCGCGATCGTGGACTTCGACGTGCACTTCGGCAATGGCACGGCGGCCATATTTCAAGACGAACCGCGCTTGTTGATGTGCTCGAGCTTTCAGCATCCCTACTATCCGCACGTTCCCGTCGAGGCGGAAACCGGTGGCGCTATTCGGATCATGCTGCCGGCGGGCAGCGGTTCCAGGGCGTTTCGCGAAGGTGTGCTGGCGCGGTGGATTCCCCGCCTCGAGGCGTTCGCGCCCGAGTTGATTCTGATCTCGGCGGGCTTTGACGCCCATGCCGAAGACGATATGGCTGGGCTGCGCTTTACCGACGACGACTATGGGTGGGTCACTGAGCAGGTGAAAAAAATTGCTGATCGGTTTGCGGCCGGACGGATTGTCGCGACCCTGGAAGGCGGCTATGCGTTGTCGGCTTTGGGTCGCAGCGCCGCCGCCCACATTAAAGCGTTGATGGGCTGATCCTGCGATGGAATCGTAGAACAATCAAGACATTGAGCTGATTGTGCAGGTTTGCTGACGTGCTGATCTGGACGTAATATGAGGTACGCGTGTTCTCTCCAATACACCATCTAAAGGAGGTGTGCCATGGCTATCGCGATCACTCTCCAGGAATACTTGAACAACAGCGGCGTCGACTATGAAGTGCTCCCCCATTCGCCGACCTCAACCAGCCGCAGTACAGCGCGCGCGGCAAACATTCCCGCCGACCAGTTCGTCAAGCCGGTGGTTCTCGAGGACGAAGACGGTTATTTGATGGTGCTCATCCCTTCTACCCATCATCTCGAACTGGGTCGGGTAAGCCGGCAGATGAACCGCCGCCTTGGTCTTGCCACCGAGAAGGAATTAACGCAGTTATTTTCGGATTGCGACGTCGGAGCGATTCCGCCGATCGGCGCGGCCTACGGGATGAATGTGTTGATTGACGATGATCTAACGCGCCTATCGGACGTCTATTTCGAGGCGGGAGACCACACCGACGTGGTGCATCTGAAGGGCAAAGACTTTCAGAAAATGATGGGCACGGCCGTTCACGGGAAGTTCAGCTCGCCGATGTGAGGCGCATCTCGGGGGATTGTGTCGTGTGGGAGCGGATTCTTCCGCGATGTTACCGACCAAGAATCGCGGAATGATCCGCTCCCACAACTGCCCGCTCCCACAGCAAAAGCAAAGTACTCGTTAAGTGAGCGTCTCGATGCCGTCCGGTCCACCGAGAATCAACACATCCGCCGGGCGGATGGCGAAGATGCCGTTGGTGACGACGCCGGGAATATTATTGAGTTCGGCTTCGAGTTTCGCGGGTTCGGCGATCTGCAGGCCGTGAACATCGAGAATCAGATTGCCGTTGTCCGTCGTGAAGCCTTGGCGCAGCACCGGGTTGCCGCCGAGCTTGACCACTTGGCGGGCGACGAAGCTGCGGGCCATGGGGATCACCTCGATGGGCAGGGGAAAGTTGCCGAGGATGTCGACCTTTTTGGTGTGATCGGCGATGCAGACGAATTTCTTGCTGGCGCCGGCGACGATCTTTTCCCGTGTCAGCGCGCCGCCGCCGCCTTTGATCAGGTGCAGGTGGCGATTGGATTCGTCCGCGCCGTCTACATATAAAGAGAGATCGCCGGTGGCGTTGAGGTCCATAACCTCGATGCCATGGCCCTTCAGTCGCTTGGCGGACGCTTCGGAGCTGGCCACAGTGCCGTCGATCTTGTGTTTGATCTTGGCCAGAGCGTCGATGAAGTGGTTGGCGGTCGATCCGGTGCCGATGCCGACGATCATTCCGGGTTCGACGTAATCTAGGGCGGCCAACGCCGCGGCTTTCTTGTAATCATCTAGTGACATTCATTCTTCTCCCACGTGGTTGCGGAGTCTGCCGCTTAACTCGCTGATACTAATGACGGTTTTTAGTATAAAATCTCGCCCAAGTGTATCACCAACCGCCTTTGGCGGGGTAAAGTGGCCCCCATGACTCAGCAGTATCTCGAAAAAATCCTGCGCGCCCGCGTCTACGACGTGGCGATCGAGACACCCCTCGACGACATGCCGACGTTATCCCGTCGGCTTGGCAACCGCATTTTGCTCAAGCGCGAGGATCTGCAGCCGGTTTTTTCCTTCAAGCTGCGCGGCGCATATAACAAAATGTGGGGGTTGGACCCGGAGTCGCGAGCGCGCGGTGTCATCGCTGCATCGGCGGGGAATCATGCCCAGGGCGTGGCGTTGGCAGCCAATCGGTTGGGCATCAAGGCGCTGATCGTCATGCCCAAGACCACGCCGAGCATCAAGGTGTCGTCGGTGCAACGGTTGGGTGCGGACACCGTCCTGCATGGCAATACCTACGACGAGGCCTATCAACACGCCGTGGGGTTGGGCCAAAAACAAAATCTGACGTTCATTCATCCTTACGACGATCCGGACGTGATCGCGGGGCAGGGCACCATCGCGTTGGAGATTTTTCGCCAACTGCAGGAGGACGTCCATGCGGTGTTCGTGCCGGTGGGCGGTGGCGGGTTGATCGCGGGCATATCGGCCTTCGTCAAACATCTCTATCCCCATGTTCGCGTTATCGGCGTCGAACCGGACGACGCGGCGTGCATGTACGCCGCGTTAAAGCATGGCAGCCGCGTGGTGTTAGACCAGGTCGGGATCTTTGCCGACGGTGTCGCGGTGCGTCAGGCGGGGGAAGAACCGTTTCGAATCGCTCAAAAGTGCGTGGACGAGGTGATTCTGGTGTCCACCGACGAGATCTGCGCGGCGATAAAGGACATCTTCGATGACACCCGTTCCATTGCCGAGCCCGCGGGGGCGTTGGCGGTGGCTGGGGTCAAGAAGTACGTCGAGCGCGAAAAGCTCCAGGACCTGACGATGATCGCCATCGACAGTGGCGCCAACATGAACTTTGACCGTTTGCGCCACGTCTCGGAGCGCGCGGAGCTGGGTGAGCGGAACGAAGCGATTTTGGCGGTCACCATCCCCGAGCGACCCGGCAGCTTTCAGCAGTTTTGCCACCTGATCGGCCAGCGTAACATCACCGAATTCAATTATCGGATGGCCGATTCGAGCGATGCCCACGTATTCGCGGGCATTCAGCTACGCCACGGCGGCAGCGAAAAGGACGATATCATCGCGCGTCTGGCCGGACACGGTTATGGAGTCATTGACTTCACGGACAACGAAATGGCGAAACTTCACATCCGCCATTTGGTTGGGGGTCATGCCGCCCTGGCGGAGAACGAACGCGTTTTCAGATTTCAATTTCCGGAACGCCCCGGCGCCCTACTGCGGTTTCTGACCAAAATGGGACAGCGTTGGAACATCAGTTTGTTTCACTATCGTAACCACGGCGCCGCCTATGGGCGGGTGCTCGTCGGCATTCAGGTTCCCGCGGCAGACGCGGCGGCCTTCCAAGCGTTTCTCGATGACCTGGGATACCAGTGCGACGAGGAGACGGAGAACCCCGCATATAAGCTGTTTTTGGGCTAATTCGCGGCCCCGTTAAAAAAGCAAAAGGCCTGTAAACAGGCCTTTTGCTTCGACTGATCAATCGAAAACAAACGTCGAAAGTGCCTTACTTCTTAGCGGCAGCCTTCTTACGCGTTGCTTTTTTCTTGGTACCAGCCTTCTTCGCAGCAGCCTTCTTCTTGGTTGCTGCTTTCTTCGTTGCCGCCTTCTTCCGGGTAGCTTTCTTCTTGGTAGCTACCTTGGCTTTAGTCGCGGCTTTCTTCCGAGTTGCTGCTTTCTTTGCAGTGGCTTTTTTTGCGGCCATTACATTTCCTCCAATGTGAGTACAACGTTTACAGATGTAAGTATAAACAACTTTATCTGTATTTCCAGGGTCATTTTCGTTAACTAATATCGAACGTTAGTGCGATCGACTTTAATTTTTTGAAAATTTTTTTGTTTGCGAGCCAAATCATGGGTCGGAAACAGCGTGCTCGGATGCAAAAAAGCCGGATTCAAACGTCTAGCTGAGCGTGTGACGAGTGATTTTTTTCGCGCGTTTCCGCTGAGAGATTTGTTAACGCGATGTATTGGCGACCAATTCATGGCGGGGATTCGGCAAAGTTTGAAAAAGCTTCGTCGCACGCGGACGATGCTGCATCGGCACCGAAGAAATAAATTTTGCAGTCCCTTGCCGGGGTAGTCCAAGGACGAGATTGTTGTCTTGATTTAGGGTGCGCGGGTACCCGTTTCGGCGTGAAATTGAGGAAAAATATTTTTCAAAAACAATGTGATGCGGTCTAGTGTCCGGCGAGCGACATGATGTATCGCCACTGCTTCACGGTGACGGGTGTGACCGACAAACGATTGCCGCGACGCAGCAACAACATGTCGCGAAGCGCGTCATGCCGTTTGAGTTCTGCGAGCGTGACGGGCGTCGCAAATGTTTCCGCAGCCTGCACATCGACAGCGAACCATCGCGGCTCGTTCATGTTGCTCTTCGGGTCATAGTAAGGACTCGTCGGATCGAATGCGGTCGGATCGGGATAACCGGCCCTCACGATTTTGATCGTGCCCATGATCGCGGGTGTCTTGCATGACGAGTGATAGAAAAACGCCAGATCATCAGGGCGGAATTTATCGCGCAAAAAATTTCTTGCTTGGTAGTTCCGCACTCCGTCCCAACGTGTCGTCTTGCGCGGACTCATCAGCAGGTCAGTGAAACCGAATGTGTCGGGCTCCGACTTCAGCAACCAGTAGTTCATGTGCGTCGCTTCGGAGATGACGAAGATGGGCGATAGGTGGTGCGCTCCGTGACGATGGCATCGAGGCGCACGTCCCAGGGGTTGGACGGGATGACGGCCGTCTTTTGGCATTCATACGCCAATCCGATCAGCAGTGGTCTTAGCCAGGTTGTGCGCGTGCGGCGAAAGGCGAGGGTTCGATCGTAGTAGCCGCCGCCCATGCCGATGCGGGTACCGTGGCGATCGAAGGCAACCAACGGCACCAAAACGGCGTCGAGTTTTTGCGGCAACGCGCGATTGCGCTTCGTTGGTTTGGGTTCGTAGATGCCATACTGGTTCGTCTTCAGCACCGTGTCGGGATAAAAGGGAACAAACCACAGGCGGTTTTGGTGCGACGGTACGAGAACGGGCAGATAGCAGGTCTTGTTGTGTGTCCAGAGGTATTCGATGATCGCGGACGTATCCACTTCGGCGCCCCATGGCAGGTAACATCCTATATGGGTTGCGCGGCGGAAGGAATCGCTGGATAGGAGGCGGTGCGCGATACGTTCGGCCGCCTCGGCCCGTGCTTCCGCGGTCATGGCGCGGCGGGCTGTTTGTTTTTCCCGGCGCAGCCGGACTTGTTCGCTCATGTGTCGCGCTTGGCAGAAGTAAACGATCGCCAAGTTAATCCCAATTGTCGGGCGCGATCAAGTGGCATATAGGGGTGGGCAGAAAGTAGGGCATCCTCCGCAAGAACCGGTACAGACCTTTGTTCTTGAACCAAAGGTTCAAGATGGGAACGGGTATGACGTTTCAGGCTTTCCGACTGGCGGACATGCACAACAACGTCAGTTGACTCGCTCCCGGGAATAGAATTTAGGCTCAAGAATCTCCCAGCCTGTTGTCGAGAGCCGCAGAGGATGCGGACGACCATTGTACCGTAATCGGGGAGCGAGGGCTTGCCGACCTAAAGAACAATAATTAGTTCATTGAATCCGTGTTCGCTGCGGTCGGAGGTTACTGCCGCGATCCTTGGCATTGCTGGGTGCTGCAACCCCTGCCCATGCCGGGCAAGCCGGCGGGACGCGTCTTCGCGTCCGGTCGAGGTATTGAAGGAGTTAAAACTCCATTTGTCGGCCGGCGTTTAGCGCCTTCTCGACTTTTTGATGCAGATTGTGAAGGCGGGTGCGTACTTGCTGCGAATCCGCCGCGGGGGCGCTACCGCCACCGGCGGCCCGTTCCTGCAGCAACTCATTCGCTATGTTGAGGGCGGCCATCACAGCGACGCGGTCAAGACCGATCAGGCGGCCGCTGTCTCTGACCTCGCGCATCTTGTCGGAGAGGTAGTTGCTGGCCCGGATCAGATCATCGCGCTCGTCCGGCGCGCAGGCAATGCGGAATTCTTTGTCGAGAATGACTACGGTGACGGGAACGGAGGGTTTCTTCAAGCGTGCTGCTCCATGGTTTTCAAACGCAGAATCATGGCTTCAACGCGGGTGCGAGCCGATTCGTTTTTCTCGATCAAATGCGCGCGTTCTCTTAGTAGCGAGGCGTGCTTGGCGCGCAACGCGCGATTCTCGTCCTCGAGCCGCTCGCACAGCGCGATGAGTTCATCCACGCGCACTTCCAGATTCCGTAATTCTTGTTCCGTTTGCAGCATTACGCCCCCCAGCGCATCTGTAACGTCGCGTCATCGAGCAACCGCCGTTCCGACCCAACGGCGAGGTTCCAACTATAGAACCGGCAACCGCGTCGGTCAATGGTGACATGATGTGCGCGACACTCCATGAGCCCTCACTTATATATAATGATGGACCGCGTGTTGGTGGCCGACCGGTGTTGCAACGAGTATGGTAACCTTACTCGTCCCGCGGCTATTGAATCTCTTTCGTATCGACTCAGATTTAAGGAAGGCACATTTTGACAACGACCACTACATTGCCCGACTACGATCAAGTTGCGGCCGAACTCGCGGAGACAACGCTGTCAGTTACCGCGTCCGAGTATCACGGTGCGCTCTGCGGATACTTGTGTGCCAATGACAAACCCGATGTGGCGGGGTGGGTCGCTGCAGTTGTGAGCGGTTACGGTCGCGAGGACGACATGCGATTGATTCGCGGTCATGACGACCAGCGCATGGTCTTGGCGCGCTTATTTGCGGCAACCGACGAACAGCTGCATGATCGCTCCTTCGGGTTCCAAATGTTGCTCCCCACTGGCGAAGACGATCTGACCGAGCGGGCGGCCGCCTTGGCGCAATGGTGCGACGGCTTTCTCTTCGGCCTGACAGCCAGCGGCGTAAGCGATTTCAGCAAGCTATCGGAGGACGTGAACGAGCTGCTGCGTGATTTTGCGGCCATTTCACAGATGCAGCGGCTCGAGGACGAGTCGGAGGAGGACGAAAACGCCTTCGCCGAGATCATCGAATACGTTCGCATGGGCACGTTGCTGATCCACGCTGAGTTGAAGCAGCAGTTGGGACGTCCCAGCGATGTGCCGATGATTCATTAGGGCAATGGAGCCACTTTTTGGAGTTGTGTAGGATGTCAGGCCAGCTTGATGGAGTGTTTGCCGAAAGACGCGCGCGATTCGCCCGCCAGATGGGCGCGAATGCGGTCGCGATCATCGCCAGCGGCGGCGAAAAGCTCAGAAACCGGGATGTGGATTACCCGTTCCGGCCGGACAGCGACTTTTTCTATCTGTGCGGCTTTCCCGAACCCGATGCGATTGCGGTGATCATCACCGGCAGCTCAAAACAGAAGCCCAAGTTCGTCATGTTCTGCCGGCCGCGGGACCCGGAACGAGAAACCTGGGATGGTCGACGGGCCGGTCCGGACGGCGCCAAGACGCGCTATGGCGCGGACGAGGCCCATGGGATCGACACGCTCGATCGGCACATGCCGGATTTCCTGAGCAACAAAAGGACCGTCTACTACTCATGGGGGCGCGACGATCACTTCGATGCCCGGCTCAACAGTTGGCGGGCGGCGGTGGCGCGGAAGGCCCGTTCGGGCACCGCGGCGCCCCAAGAAATGGTGGCGCCGGAATCCATCTTGCATGAAATGCGATTGTTCAAGGATGCCGGCGAAGTCGCGACGATGCGCCGCGCGGCCCAGATTTCGGCCGCAGCCCATCGACGGGCGATGGAAGCGTGCACGCCCGGCAAAATGGAATACGAGATCGAAGCCGAGCTGCTTTACGAGTTCACCCGCCATGGCAGTCGCGCGCCTGCCTATGGTCCGATCGTCGGCGGCGGCGCCAACGGCTGTATTCTGCACTACCGCGAAAATGATGCGCCGCTCAATGACGGTGAATTGTTGCTCATCGATGCCGGTGCCGAGTTGCATGGCTATGCCTCGGACATCACCCGCACCTTTCCGGTGAACGGCCGGTTTTCCAAGGAACAGCGCACCATCTATGACATTGTGCTTGCCGCCCAGAAGGCCGCCATCGTCGCCGTGAAGCCGGGCGCCCACTGGAATGCACCTCATGACGCGGCGGTGCGCGTGCTCACCAAGGGTTTGGTCGATATCGGACTGCTCAAAGGCGATCCCGCCAAGCTGATCAAGGACGAAACCTACAAGAAATTCTATATGCATCGCACCGGCCATTGGCTGGGGATGGACGTGCACGACGTCGGCGAGTACAAACTTGATGGCAAGTGGCGTCCCCTCAAGCCCGGCATGGTGCTGACGGTGGAACCGGGTTTGTACATTCCGGCGCACAGCAAGGGCGTGGCGAAGAAGTGGTGGAACATCGGCATTCGCATCGAGGATGATGTGTTGGTGACGCGCTCCGGCCGCGACGTGTTGTCCAAAGACGCGCCTAAAGAACCCGACGAGATTGAAGCGTTAATGAGGCGCGCCGCGTGAGCGAAGGGCGGTCCTTCGATATTTTGATCGTGGGCGGGGGGTTGGCCGGCGCCGCCTTGGGCTGTGCGTTGCGCGGCACGGGGCTGCGGGTGGGCATCCTCGAGGCCGTGCCCATCGGCGCTCGGGGGCAGCCCAGTTACGATGATCGCTCCATCGCGCTGGCGCATGGTTCACAACGCATTTTTCAGGCGTTGGGCTTGTGGTCGCAGCTCGCTTCCCATGCCTGCCCAATTCGGCACATTCATATTTCCAATCGTGGATTTTTCGGCTTCACCCGGCTCAGTGCGCAAGACGAAGGGGTTGAGGCGCTGGGGTATGTCATCGAGAATCGCACCATCGGCGCCATTGTCGGGGCTGCGCTGGCCGCGGCGGAGAATGTGGACTGGATCGCGCCGGCGACCGTGACGGATGTCGCTCTCGATGAACAGGCCGCCACGGTCTGCGCGCGGATCAACGGCGAACAGGTTTGCTTGAGCGCCAAGTTGGTGGTGGCGGCCGATGGCGACCGTTCCATTGTGCGGGAAAGCCTGGGTGTCGACGTCGACCGTCGCCCCTACGACCAGGCGGCGGTGATCGCCAATGTCACTCCCGAGAAGCATCATGATCATGTCGCCTATGAGCGATTCACCGCGACGGGTCCGTTGGCGCTGCTCCCCATGACCGAGGGGCGATGCTCTTTGGTGTGGATGGTGCCGCCGCAGGAGCAGGAGGCCATGCTCGCGCGCGGTGATGATGAATTTCTAAAGCGTCTGCAAGATGTCTTTGGTTGGCGGCTCGGGAGATTCGTGAAAGTCGGCAAGCGCGCGGCCTATCCCTTGGCGTTGACCCGGGCGCGCCAAGCCGTTCTCACGCGAACCGTGTTGATCGGCAACGCGGCTCACGCCCTGCATCCCGTCGCCGGCCAAGGCTTTAATCTCAGTCTGCGCGATGTCGCCGTGTTGGCCGAGTTGATCTACGACGCTCATTGCGCCGGCGAGGATATCGGCGCGCAAGCCGTTCTGCAGCGCTATCACGCGTGGCGGGAGCGGGATCAAGGCAATGCCATGCTGTTCACCGATGTACTAGCGCGGGTGTTTGCCAATCCGCTCGGGCTGGTAGCCAAGGCGCGCAATGCCGGTTTGATCGCGGCGGATGTGATGCCGCCGATCAAACATCGGTTGACCCGTTTCACCATGGGGCTGGCCGGACGGCAACCTAGGTTGGGCTGCGGTTTGCCGCTCGTGCCGAGCGGCGCCATCGATAAAACCGCGCAGCGCGTCTCGGCGGTTTCATGACGCCTTCGCGATCAAATCGAGCCGATGTGGTCGTCGTGGGCGGTGGTTTGGTCGGCGCCACCGCCGCCTTGGCGCTGGCGCGCGCCGGATTGAGTGTCGCCGTGCTCGAGGCGGAGTCCATTGACGAGAAAATTTGGCCGGAGAATTCATTCGATCTGCGGGTTTCCGCGTTGTCGCTTGCGACGCAGCGCATGTTCACGGCGCTGGGCGTGTGGCCCGACATGGTTGAAATGGGCGTTGCCTCCTTTCGCGCCATGCGGGTGTGGGATAGCGCCGGCGGCGGACGGATTGAGTTCGATGCCAGCGAACTGGCCGAGCCGGCACTGGGGCACATCGTTGAAAACCGCGTGACGCGGCGCGCATTGCTCAGAGCATTGCAGCAATGCGCCAATGTTCAACTCGAAGCGCCGTCGGCGGTGACGGGGTTGCGCATCGAAGATGACGCGGCCTATGTGGAGACATCGCGCGGCACAACTTGGCGCGCGCAATTGGTGGTTGGGGCGGACGGCAATCGTTCCAAGGTGCGTCAACTGCTTCGTATCGACGCGCGTGGCTGGTCCTATGATCAGCGCGCGGTGGTTGCCACGGTCAAAACCGCATTGCCCCATCAGGACACGGCTTGGCAACGTTTTCTGCCCGCGGGGCCGTTGGCATTTTTGCCGCTGCGCGACAATCATTGTTCCATCGTGTGGTCGACGTTCCCCTCTCATGCAGAGCAGCTCCTTGCCCTTGACGACGCAACGTTCAATCGGCAGCTCACCGATGCCTTCGAAGCGACGCTCGGCGAGGTCAGTGTGGTCGGAGCGCGCGGCGCGTTTCCGTTGAAGCTGGAGCATGTCCCGGACTACGTCAGGCCGCGCATCGCGCTCATTGGCGATGCGGCGCACACTGTTCACCCGCTGGCCGGGCAGGGCGCGAACCTGGGATTTCTCGACGCGGCGGCGTTGGCGCAGATCGTCGGCGAAGGCGCGGCGAGTGGAGTCGACGCGGGCGATCTTCGCCTATTGCGTCGCTACGAGCGCTGGCGCAAAGGCGACAACCTGCTCATGCTGGGCGTCATGGATGGCTTTAAGCGGGTGTTCGGCAGCGCGTCGGCGCCGCTGCGCATCGCGCGCAACACGGGCTTCAATGCCGTGAATCGCACGCCGTTCCTCAAAGAAATCTTCATTCGCCGGGCGATGGGTCTGAGCGGCGACTTGCCCAAGCTGTGTTCCGCTTTGCCTGAGGTCGCGGACCCGTCGTGGGAGCGGTTTCCTGCCGCGAATTGAAACGGCGCGAACGGTGATTCAGGCCAGGAACCTCGAATCGCTTCGGGCAGTCGATTCTCCTGCACTTAAATCTAGCCGTTGGTTCGGCCACTGCGAAACCGCGACCTTTGGCCGTTTCGCGGATCGATTTGACCCGTCACGGTTGCCACACTAAAGTTAAGTTGTTGACACGCTAAATGCGAATCATTATCATTTGCAAATAGAGCGGATCAATCATCGAGGGATATATGCCTGGTAACACTCTGAAACGACGATGTATTTGGCTGTTTGTCGGCGGTCTGACGCTGCTGCCGGGGTTCGCGGCGGTCGCCGCCGACGAGCTTGTGGTTTATTCCGGTCGCAGCGATAAATTCGTCAAACCTGTGGTGGAAGCGTTCAGCGCCAAGACGGGTATCAAGGTGGTGCTCCACACTGCGGAGTCGACCGCCTTGTTGAACAAGCTGCGCCTTGAGGGTGCCAAGACGCCGGCCGACGTCTTCATCAGCAACGACGCGGGGAATCTCCAAGTCGGGTCCGACATGGGACTGTTCAAACCTTTACCCAAGGAAATCGGTGATGTCATCCCGGCGAACTACCGCGCGGCGGACAACAGTTGGATCGGGCTGTCGGCGCGCGCTCGTGTGCTGGTGGTGAACAAGAACAATGCCGATGCCATGGCCATCAAATCCGTTTGGGACATCGCCGATCCGAAATGGAAAGGCAAGCTCGGCGTTACCAGTGCCACCAACGAAAGCTTTATTGCCGGCATGACGGTGTACCTGCAGTCGTGGGGCGAGGCGAAGACCAAGCAATGGCTGGCGGGCATCAAGGATAACGCCGAAGGTCGAGTGTTCAGCAAGCACAGCGCCATTGTCAGCGACGTCGCCGCCGGCAAATTGGCCGTGGGCCTGGTTAATCACTACTACATCTTCCGCCATCTCGCTGAGCATCCCGATGCGCCGGTGGCCATCCTGTTGCCGGATCAAGGCGAGGGCGCAATGGGCGTGGCGTGGAACGTGGCCGGCGCGGCCGTTCCCAAAAACAGCGCCAAGGCCGAACAGGCGCAACAGCTCATGGCGTTTTTCGTCAGCGCCGAAGGGCAGCGCATGTTCGCGGAAGCCAACAGCGAGTATCCCACCCGCGAAGGCGTGCCCGCAGCCGACGAAGTGCCGGCCGCAGGAAGCTATCGGGTTGCGCCCGTTCCCATGGCTGAGTTGGGCAAACAGCGCAACGCCACCGTCGATTTGATTGAATCAGCAGGAATGCCTTGAACTCCCAACCCTCCGCAACTGTCGGGCGTGTGAATCTTCCACGCCCGAATTTTTTGGCATTAAGTGCGCTGCTGGTTGTTCTTATGGCGGCGATCCCGCTGTTGTTCGTCATTCACAGTAGCGGCCAACTCGGTTCGGAGCAGTGGGCGAGACTGTGGAGCGCTCGCGTCGTTTCGCTTCTTTTTAACACCCTGTCGCTGGCGGTTCTGGTCGCCATCGGTTGTTTCGTGCTGGGCGTGTCCTGCGCGTGGTTTGTAACCCGCCGCGATTTTCCGGGGCGGACTCTTGCGGTGTGGCTGTTAGTTCTGCCCTTGACCATCCCGACTTATGTGTTCGCCCATATCTACACCGAATTGTTGAAGCATGATGGCTGGCTTGGCAGTGTGTGGCACGGCATATTTGGCGCGGACACGCCCACGCCGGACTTGAGTAATGTATGGGGATGCGCCTTCATTCTTGCGCTGGCGGGGTTTTCCTATGTGTTCTTGTTGGTGCGCGGCGCCCTGCAGCAATCCACGCTTGCCATGGACGAGGCGGCGCGAATTCACGGCGCTGCGCCGTGGCAGGTGTTCTTGCGGGTCAATCTGCCGATGCTGCGCCCGGCCATTGCCGCCGGCTTGGCTGTGGTGACCTTGCACGTGTTGTCGGATTTTGGCGCGGTCAGCATGTTGCGCTATCAAACCTTCACCCTGAGCATCTACTCCCAAATGAGCAGCCGTTTCGACTATCAGGGCGCGGCTGGTTTGAGTCTGATTCTGGTGTCGCTGAGTTTGTCATTCCTGTTGATCGAGAGATTTTTTCGTCAACGCCAGCGCTACTACGCCACCGGGTATAGGCGCGAGCGCGCGCTCAAAGTGGCCCGCGGCTGGGAGCGCTGGGTGATCTGGTCCTGGTTGGGGTTGGTCACCGTCTTGGCCTTTGTGTTGCCCGTTTCTTGGATGATCGTCTGGTCGTGGGAAGCGTGGCGTTTGGGCGACATCGGCAACGAGTTTTGGGGTTATGCGTTTAACTCCGGCCTGGTGAGTTTCATCGCCGCCACGCTGGCCGTCATTCTTGCGCTGCCTGTCGGTTTGTACCATACCAAACGGCAAAACTTCCTCAGCCATTCGTTTGTGCAATTGTCCAATGTCGGTTTCGTGCTGCCCGGCCCGGTGGTGGCGCTGGGAATTATTGTTTTCGTGCTCAGTGGTTTCATGCAGCAGAGCATGCCATGGCTCTACGGCAGTTTCGCCGCGTTGGTGATGGCGGTGGTGATCCGCTTTCTGCCCCTTGCGGTGCAGTCGCAAGAAGCGGCGATGCAGCAACTCAAACCGTCTATCGAACAAGCCGGCCGGGTGCTGGGCGCGGGTCCGCTGGAGAATCTTTGGCGCGTGACTATACCCATGATACGTGGAGGGATGATAAGCGCATGGGTGCTGGTCTTTATTGATGTGCTTAAAGAACTCCCCGCGACGTTGATTCTGCGCCCCATTGGTTTCGATACGTTGCCAGTGCGCATCTGGATTGAAGCCAGCGAAGAAATGTTGAAATTGGCGGCACCCGCCGCATTGGTGCTCGTCGTCGGAACGTTTCCCGCCATTTGGGTCATGATGCGTGGTGAAAAAACGTGACCCGCCCTCCCCTTGGTTTTGCGAGCACGAAAGAGTATAGTTTTGCCCAGTAAAAAGTAGTCCACACGGGAGAGACCGCGACACGCGGCGCCGAAGGCGCAACCAGCCCGGAATCGCTCAGGCAAAAGGACCATGTGGACGAAGATTGACTCTGGAGAGAGATCCATCCTGCCTATGATCCATCATGAGTGAATGCGCTCATGATCGGTTTTCTACGGACACGACAGGATCCGCCGAAGGGGCACAAGCTCTCAGGTACCGAGGACAGAGGGGCTAGGTCGCAGTAAATGGTTTGATGAACTGCATCGAAGCGCCTCTCGCAAGGAACGGTATCCCGGCGGGTCAACATGTGTTGTTCAATTGCCAAAATAAATGACGTGCGCCGTGCCGCCGGCAACGCGCAGCGGAGGGATCTCTAATGGGTAAACGCACACCGTTGTACCAAACCCACGTCGAACTCGGCGCCAAGATCGTCGACTTTAGCGGGTGGGACATGCCGTTGAACTACGGCTCGCAGTTGGATGAGCATCACCAAGTGCGACGCGACGCGGGCGTGTTCGACGTCTCCCACATGACGGTTGTCGACATGCGTGGCAAGCGGATCCGCGAGTTCCTTTGCTATTTGTTCGCCAATGACGTCAATCGCCTGCAAAACAAGGGAAAGGCGCTCTACACCTGCATGCTGAACGAGCGGGGCGGTGTGATCGACGACTTGATTGTCTATTACCTCGACGATGAATTTTTCCGGGTCGTGTTCAATGCCGGAACCCGCGACAAGGTGCTGGCATGGGTGACAGGGCATTGCGGTCCCTATGACGTCACCATGACCCAGCGCGATGACTTGGCGATGATCGCCGTGCAAGGGCCCCACGCCCGCGACAAGACCCATGGCGTCATCGGCGCGCAGGCGGCCAAAGCGGCCATGGCGCTGACGCCGTTCAATGCGGTTCAGACGGGTGACTTGTTCATCGCCCGCACCGGTTACACCGGCGAAGACGGTTACGAACTCATGGTGCCGGTCACCCAAGTAAATAAGGTGTGGGGCGGGTTGTTGGAGAATGGCGTCAAACCCATCGGCCTCGCGGCGCGTGACACTCTGCGTCTGGAAGCGGGCATGAATCTGTACGGCGTCGACATGGACGAGTCCACCTCGCCCTTGGAGTCCGGCTTGGGCTGGACGATCGCCTGGGAACCTGAACAGCGCAATTTTATTGGCCGTGCCGCGCTGGAGACGCAGCGCCGGGATGAGAATCGGCAGAAGTTTGTCGGCTTGGTCCTCGAGGACCGCGGCGTGTTGCGCAATCACATGACGGTTGTGATTGACGGCCGGCCGGCGGGCGAAATCACCAGCGGCGGATTTTCGCCGACACTGGGGCGAGCCATCGCGTTCGCGCGCGTACCGCGCAACGTGGGGGCCACCTGCCAGGTCGACATTCGCGGCAAGTTGCTGAATGCCATCGTCGTCAAGCCGCCGTTTGTGCGCAACGGCAAGTCTTGTCTCGATATCACGTTTTAATTTTTTAAGTTGGTTTAAGGAGTAATTCGATGAGCAAAATTCCCGCGGATCTCAAATATACGGAAACCCACGAATGGGCGCGTAAGGAGTCCGATGGCACGGTGTCTATCGGCATCACGGATCACGCGCAGCATCTTCTGGGCGATATGGTGTATGTCGAGTTGCCCGACGTGGGGCGCAAGGTGAAAGCCAAACAAGAGTGCGCCGTGGTCGAGTCGGTCAAGGCGGCAAGCGATGTGTATAGTCCGATCTCGGGCGATGTGGTCGCGGTCAACCCCGAACTGGGCGACGCGCCGGAACTGGTCAACAAGGATTGCTATGGAGACGGCTGGTTGTTCCGTGTTCGACCAAGTTCGACCACCGAATTGGACGGGCTGTTGAATGCGCAGAGCTATCAAACCGTCGCCGAAGCCGACGAACATTAATCCGCAGCGAAGCACGGTTACCTATGCCATTTATTCCGCACACTGAGCAAGACGTCGCCGAGATGTTGGCGGCCATCGGCGTGTCCTCCCTGGATGCGCTGTTCGACGAAATCCCCGCGGATCTGCGCGCGAGCCGTTTGGCTCACGTGCCGGCCCAACGTTCGGAGTGGGACGTGGCCCGCATCATGCGGGATCGCGCGGCCCGCGACGGCGGCTACCGCAATTTCATCGGCGCCGGCGCCTACGAGCATCACATTCCCGCCGCCGTGTGGGAGATCACGACCCGCGGCGAGTTTTACAGCGCTTATACGCCGTATCAGGCCGAGGCGAGCCAGGGCACGCTGCAACTACTTTACGAGTATCAGTCCATGATGGTCGCGCTGACGGGCATGGATGTGTCCAACGCGTCGATGTATGACGGCGCGTCCGCATTGGCGGAAGCGGTGTTGATGGCGGTGCGGGCCAATCGCAAGAGCCAAAGCCGCCGCGTGCTGATGCCGAGCACGGTGCATCCTCACTATCGCGCTGTCGTGCAATCCATCGTGCGAAATCAGGGCATCGAGATCGAGCTGGTGGATTATGATCGCAAGAGCGGCACGGTTACTGCGGATCGGTTGCCGGCGCAGCCCGGCGATTTCAACGCGCTGGTGATCCCGATGCCGAACTTTTTCGGCGCCTTGGAGGATGTGCACGCTCTCACGGACTGGGCCCATGGGCACGATGCGCTGGTCATTGCGGTCGTCAATCCAACCGCTCTGGCGTTGTTGACCCCGCCGGGCGAGTGGGGCGGCAGCGGCGCCGACATCGTCTGCGGTGACGGACAACCTCTGGGCGTTCCACTTTCCTCGGGCGGACCTTATTTTGGTTTCCTGTGCTGTAAGGACGCCTACATTCGACAAATGCCCGGCCGACTCGTCGGACGAACGGTCGACATGGAGGGCAAGCCGGGATTCGCGTTGACCTTGCAGGCACGCGAGCAACACATCCGGCGCTCGAAGGCCACCTCCAACATCTGCACCAATCAAGGTTTGCTGGTGACGGCGGCAACTATATATATGTCCCTGCTGGGTGGCGAAGGCATGAATCGCGTCGCCCGGGCCAGCCACGCCGGTTTGCAGGCGTTGCTGGCGCGCCTCAAGGGTGTCGCGGGAGTCACGCCGCGCTTCAGCGCACCCTGTTTTCATGAGGCGGTCATTCAGTTGAACAAGCCCGCGGAGCAGGTGCTGGCCCGCATGGCCGCCAAGCGGATTGTTGGCGGCATTGGCCTCGATCAGTATTACCCCGAGCTAGAGAACTGCGTTTCAGTGTGTGTGACGGAAACGAAATCCGAGACGGATCTGGACGACTACGTCGCGGTGCTATCAGAGGCGTTGAAAGCGTAATGCGCGCTTGACGCATCCAACAAAGGAGATATCAAATGGCGAAGATAACGTTAAACGGCGCTCCCTTTAACACCAACGGCGAGTTGCCGGCGGTGGGCAGCAAAGCTCCCGATTTTCGATTGACCAACAAAGATCTGGCCGACGTAACGCTGGCCAACTTTAAGGGCAAGAGGAAGCTTCTCAATATCGTTCCCAGCTTGGACACGCCGGTTTGCGCGACCTCGACTAAAAAGTTCAATGAGGCGGCGACCAAGCACAAGAACGCGGTCATTCTCATCGTTTCGGCGGATCTGCCCTTCGCAATGGGCCGATTTTGCGGCATGGAGAAACTGCAGAACGTGATCCCCCTTGCCATGATGCGCTCGCGTCATTTCGCCAAGGACTACGGCGTGTTGATCACCGACGGCCCGCTCGAGGGCATCACCGCCCGGGCGGTCGTCGTGCTCGATGAAAACGACAAGGTGATTTATTCCCAATTGGTGACCGAAGTGGCCCAAGAACCCAACTACGACAAGGCGTTGTCCGCGTTGGCCTAACACCTACACTTGAGATGCAGCACGCTTATGTTGATTTTTGAGCAATCCCGAACGGGCCGTCGCGCGACGGCCCAAGCTCCGTTGTTCGAAGCGGAGGTCAGCGATGTTCCGGCCACCCTGTTGCGCCGCACGTCGCCCAAGCTGCCGGAAGTGTCGGAGCTGGAAGTGGTGCGCCACTATACACGCCTGTCGCAGAAAAACTTTTCCATCGACACCCACTTCTACCCGCTCGGTTCCTGCACCATGAAGTACAACCCGCGGGCGTGCAACACGCTGGCGATGCTGCCGGGGTTTTTGAGCCGTCATCCCTTGGCGCCGGATTCCAGCGGCCAGGGCGTATTGGCCTGCTTGTACGAACTGCAGGAAATTCTCAAAGACGTCACCGGCATGAAGGCTGTGTCGCTGGCGCCCATGGCGGGCGCGCAGGGCGAGTTCGCCGGCGTGGCTATGATTCGCGCCTACCATGAAGCCCGCGGCGACACGGCTCGCGATGAGATTCTCGTGCCCGATGCCGCTCACGGAACCAACCCCGCCACGGCGGCCATGTGCGGCTACAAAGTGCATGAAATTCCGACGGGCGACGACGGCGATGTCGATATCGAAGAACTCAAGAAGGCGCTGGGGCCGCGCACCGCGGGCATCATGCTGACCAACCCGTCGACCCTCGGCGTGTTCGAGCGCAAGATCAAGGAGATTGCCCGCTTGGTTCATCAGGCCGGCGGTTTGCTGTATTACGATGGCGCCAACCTGAACGCCATCTTGGGCAAGTCCAAGCCCGGCGACATGGGTTTCGACGTCGTGCACATGAATTTGCACAAGACGTTTTCGACGCCCCATGGTGGCGGCGGGCCGGGCGCGGGGCCGGTGGGCGTGGCTGAACGTTTGATTCCCTTCATGCCCGTGCCCATCGTGGGGTTCGACGGCGAAACGTACAGCCTGCTCACCGAGCGCGACTGCCCTAAGACCATCGGCCGCATGTCGGCCTTTACCGGCAATGTCGGTGTGCTGTTGCGGGCCTATGTCTATGCCCGCTTGCTCGGCCGCGAGGGCATGCAGCGGGTTGCTGAATACGCCGTCCTGAACGCCAACTACATCATGGCCCAGTTGGAGAAAAGCGGGTTTGATCTGGCGTACCCGACCCGTCGCGCGACGCACGAATTCATCATCACGCTCAAGAAACTGTCTAAGAACCACAATGTCTCGGCGATGGACTTTGCCAAGCGCCTGTTGGACTTCGGCCATCATGCGCCGACGACGTATTTTCCTTTGCTTGTGCCCGAGTGTTTTCTCATCGAGCCCACGGAAACGGAAACCAAGCAGGCGTTGGACTCGTTCATTCAAGCGATGTGCGCGATCAAAGCCGAGGCCGAAACACAGCCGGAGTGGGTCAAGACCGCGCCGCACACCTTGCCCGTTAGGCGGCTTGACGACGTGCGCGCCGCCCGCGAACTGGATGTGGCGTATCGCGCGGCGGGCGATGGGCAAGCCGGGTAACACTGGCTTAGCGCGGGTCATCGCCGCCGCCGGGTACTCGTGGCAAGGATTGGTCGCCGCGTTTCGTCACGAAGCCGCTTTTCGCCAGGAGTTGGCCGTCATCGTCATTGCGCTGCCGGTGGGTGTGTGGGCCGCCGAGACGACACTCGAGCGCGTGCTGGTGGTGGCCGCGCTGCTGATGGTATTGGTAATCGAGCTGATTAACTCCGCAATCGAAGCGGCGGTCGATCTGTGGGGCGAGCAACGGCACGAACTGGCGGGACGCGCCAAGGATTGCGGATCGGCGGCCGTGCTGCTTTCGATTGTCGCGGCGACCGCGGTGTGGATTGGCGTTGTTTTCTAGCAGTATACTTTTTATTTGCGATTCACTTTTACGCGGCGGAGCGTGCGTTAACGCTGCTGCGGCGCTTGACCAAGGTAAGGAACATCCATATGAAAGCACTGATCTGCGGCTCCTACGCGTACGACAACATCATGGTGTTCCATGATCGTTTCAAAAACCACATTCTGCCGGATAAAGTGCATATGCTGAACATCTCGTTCCTGGTGCCCGAGATGCGCCGCGAATACGGCGGTTGCGCCGGCAATATCGCCTATAACCTAAAGATGCTCGGCGGCGATCCCTTGCCCATGGCCACGGTCGGAACGGACTTTCAGCCTTATCGCCAGTGGCTCAAGAAGTGCGGCATCAACGACGCCCTGGTGCGTGAAATGGAAGGCACCTACACCGCGCAGGCGTTCATCACCACCGATCTCGACGACAACCAAATCACGGCGTTTCATCCGGGAGCCATGGGCTTGTCCCATGAAAATGTCGTGCCTGACGACGAGGCAATCGTGATCGGCACCGTATCGCCTGACGGCCGCGACGGCATGATCATGCACGCCGAGCAATTCGCCGAGCGCGGCATTCGCTTTATTTTCGATCCGGGCCAGGGCATGCCGATGTTCGACGGCGACGACTTGTTGCGCTTCATCGATCAAGCCACCTGGATCACCGTCAACGACTATGAAGGTCAATTGCTCCAAGAACGCACCGGCAAATCGCCCCACGAAATCGCCGAGATGGTCGAGGCGTACATCGTTACGCGCGGCGCCAAGGGGTCCTACATCTATGCCGGCGAGCATCGCTTCGAGGTCGCATCGGTGGAGCCCCGCGCCATTGCCGATCCGACCGGCTGCGGCGATGCCTACCGCGCCGGCTTGATGTTCGGCATCATGAACAACATGGATTGGGAAACTACCGGCCGCATCGCCTCCCTCATGGGTACGCTGAAGATCGAGCACTACGGCACCCAGAATCACCAGTTCACGGAGGACGAATTCAAAGCGCGGTTCCGCAAAGAATTTGGCTACGAGTATTAGACCGCGGTGAGGATCGATGTGGGAGCGGTTTCCTACTGCGATCCTTCGCCGAGTCAATCGCGGAATGATCCGCTCCCACAACGGATCCGTCCCATGCGGGAGCGGTTTCCGATGCACATGGATGTGCGAATGTCGCGAGAGGGCAGGATGCCCGTAGCGACGACCGCGATCCGAATCCACGTCAAATCTCGGTCGTGATCTTCGGCTGACCGCGCCAATCTAATTCCCCCGTTCCTTCTGCGCAAGGAAATATCGCACCGCGCCGATCGGCAATTGTGCACCATCCGCAAGTCTCGCTGCATCGTAGCTTGGATTCGACACGCCGGCATTTCCCGGAGCTCACATCGTCGAAGTACCGGCCTGTCGAGGCGCGCCGATCATGGTCGGCGACGATTCACGACGTTGCTCAAAAGGAGTCACCTATGCGTAACGATTGCGCTTACAGGTTCGCCGCTCGTTCCGATTCCGCTGAAAGACGCGGAGCGGAAAAGCGTTTCGGTTTGTTGTTGGGTCTCGCCGCCGTCGTGGCGCTCAATGCGTCCCTCGCCACCGCCAGCGTGCCGCCACCGCTGGGGCCGGCCGCCACCGTGCAGCGAAGCACCACACCGAACTTTTCGATGGAAGTGCTGCGCCGTTTCGTCGAAGGGTTCGCGCAGCAGGTCGTCAACGACACCAATGCGTCGTTGGCGGCTGACGGAAAGTCCACGCGGGTGTCCCGCGGCGCGGTGACGGCGGGAACGCCGTATCGGACGTTCACGCAACATGTCGACCGTCCCAATCAGTTCATCGCCCGTGCGCCGTTCGACATTCGAATCGACGTCGAGATCCCGTGGTCGTTCGACCGTGTCATCTACATCCCCGTGGATATCGACGTCTCCTGCGAGGGCTGGTGGACGTCGGCCGGAAATCTGCACTTCGTTTCCGTGCCCGGGCCGGCCAGCATCGAAGGCGGCAATATCCTGGAAGAGGTCGTCGGCGTGCGGGACATCATCACCTCACGGGTGCGCAGCAGTTTCACGCCGCCGTCGTCCAGCGAATTGCCGTTCGGCGGCAACTGCGCCACCATCGGCGTCTCATCGGACCCCAATTTCGAAGCAATCATCTGGAGTCCGCCTCTGGCCGTAAAACTCACCACGGTATTGAAACAGCGGATCGAGGTTGCTCCGCTGAGTTTGCGCCGTCTGCCGGCTCAGACAATTGACGGACAACCCGTTGGCAATCCGGTCGAAACTGTTTCGTTGCAGTCTTACGCCAATTTTCACGCAGTGGAGACACCGCCGTTTGCCATGCGGGAAAACGATCAGATCGCTCTCAACCTGCCGTCAATGCTCCTCGACGGCGAGCCGACCACCATTCTAGCGGTCATCGGCAACGTCCGCGATTCGTTGCTGCGCACGACGAGCACCTCATTTGACGTGTCCACCCAAAGCATCAATTACTCACCCGGGATGCACACGATGACGCTGTATACCGAGACCTGGCAGCCTCCCAAGCCGCCGCTGAAAAAGCCGTTGAAGGTTCTCGTTCCCACCTATGAACTGACCTATCATGTCAGCTACACGCCGCCCGTGCTGCATTCGTTTTCGCGCACTGGGCGAGTGGTGTCTGGCACGTTTGGGCAGATGACACCGTAACGACTGGGCGGACAAAGAATCGAGGAATGATCCGCTCCCACAACGCACGTTATGTCCGACGTTGTGGGAGCGGTTTGTTACCGCGATTCTTGCATCATCGAAGTCGCAACCGATCAGCCCACGGCCCGAAACGCGGCCCACGCGATGCCGGTCGCGGCAATGGCTACTGAGCCGACCTGCTTTAAGCGGTTCGGATCCATTCCCAAGTTTTGCCAGACGCGACTGATGATCAGAAACACAGCGACGACGGCCAGTTGCCCGATCTCCACGCCCACGTTAAAGCTCACCAGGGCCGTGGCGAATGCTTCGCCGGTAAGTGACAACTCTTCCAGGACGCCGGCGAACCCGAAACCGTGAATCAGGCCGAATCCGAAAGCCAGCAGGGCGCGGTAGGGCTCCAGTCGCGGCATGAGATTCGTTACGGCGGCCACGGCGATAGAGGCGGCAATGACGACCTCGATCCAAAAGCTGGACACGCTGACGACGTGCAGCGATCCAAGCACCAGTGTGATGGAGTGGGCCACGGTAAACGCCGTGACGATCAGGATGGTGTCCTTCCCTGCGCGCCGGTGGCGGCTCGCGCATACCACGCCGAGCAGCAAGGTCAGCAAGAACAGCAAATGGTCGGATCCGCTCCAGATGTGCCATATGCCTTCGCGGATATAAGTCAGCGCCGTCGCCAGTGTTGTTCCCACTCGGCCCAGCTCAATCGTCGGCGCGTCGGGACGGACAATCAGCGGCGCGGCGTCACTGCCGGCCAGGGTGATGAAGCCGCGATGCTGCGGATCGATGTCGAACATGGCGCCGTACCGCACGTTAAACGACTCGGAGGCTTTTCTCCCGGCGCAGACGCTATCGAATCGCAGAACCGCATAGGGAACATCGCGCCGCACATCAACGAGCAACGCCTGCGGCAAGTGTCGACATGGGGTCTCCTCAGGTCCATAGCTCAAACGACCGAGAGCATAGGCTTCGACGTCGTCCCTGCGCTTGCGTATCTCGCTCCAGGTTACTCGGCCGTCCTGATTCATATCCAGGCCCACGGCGATCTCCAGATCTTGCAGTGACAAGTGCCACTCGCTGCGCAGAACGGCGCTCGCGTTATCGATGGATAGGAAGCTGTCGCTGAAAGAGTGGGCGCGAGCATCGGCGCCAATCAGCGTTATGAGCACTGCAAACGTCATGAGCGTTTTCATAGTTGCTCCCCTTCTTGTGTGTCGGCATGCGCAAGACTCTGATCGAAAAGTCCGTTTCGGAGCAGTGTCAGCACCGGCTCTGCGGCCCCCGGTTGTCCGGCTCGGGCGGCCGCCGCAATCAATAAGCGGCGATCGGCGGCCTCGCGTTGCACGGCCCAATTCTGCTGCGCGAGCTCGAGCGCGACATCCGGGTCGTCAATAACGTGCAGCGCGAACATTCCTTCCTCGCGCAAATGGCGACGGTCGCCCCGTTGCGCATCCGCGGCAAATCGGGCTCGGAGCTCGCGCGCTAGTTCGTCGCTACGTCCGATTCCCAACCGTTTTGCCGCCATGGCGACACGAACCATCAAGCCCGTGTCCGCCACGCGCTCGTAGCGGCGCGCAACCACGGATTCGTATTGGCGCTGCTCGAGTAACAGGTCCGCTTGGGCCGTCAACAGTGAAGGCGTGTCCGGTGCAACAAGCAAGGCCCGCTCGATGTAGCGCGCGGCGCCCGGGAGGTCGCCTTGACGCCACGCCAGTTCAGATGCGGTATGCAGACACCAGATCAGTTCGTTTGCGGGGAGGTCGCCGCTGTCGGCCAGCAGGCCATCGAGCATGACTCTCGCACGCCCAACTTGGTCTTCGCTAACCGCGTTCGCAGCGCGGCAGGTCTGCACGATGTGAGCGGGAACCTGGCGCCACAGTGCCGCGCAGTCGCCGGCGGCGTCATCGAATCGGCCCCTGACTTGGTGAATGTTGGCGCGCATAAGCCGTGCTTGTGGGTTTTCGGGTTGAGCCCTGATGGCGAGCGTTAAGTCGGCGACCGCATCATCAAAGCGGTGCAGTGCCTGCTTAACCGCCGCTCGCGCGACGAGGATGGCCGGTGCGGGACGCGCGTCGAACCGCCACGGCGTCAATACTCCCTGCGCGTAGCTCACATAGCGGGCGTCCGCGGTGGCCGTTGCATGTTCCAGATAAGCAGTCACCAGTTGCGTTGCTGCTTGCGTATCTAATGGCGATGCCGCGAGAGATTGTCGATGTTCTCGCCACTGCGCTTGATCGGCCCGCGATATCGCGGCCAGTTCCAGTAGAACCTCATTGTCGCTGACCGGTACGTAGGGCGCGCCCAGGCTGGCGAAGGTGATGCCGCTAAGCGCGACGGCCAGAGGCAATCCTTTGAGTGTCATGTAGTATCTCCTCGGTAGAGAGTGATGGCGAGGAGAGCTACCTCCTCGCCATCCATCCATCATCAATAGCCGGCGCCCGGCAGCGGCGAGTTCAGGTACGGAAAGGCGTTGCCGAATGCCGTTGCATCCACGGTCGCGCCGTCGGTGAGCGGAGCTGTGCCGGCGGGTGCTTGGGTCGGATTGCCATACAGACCGGCGGAAATCAGTTTGCCCATGACTACGCGCAGCGAGATATCGACGACGTCATCGCCCGGTCGTCGGCCGTTGGGGTAGCCTGCCAGGTCGCCTCCAATGACGCCGAGATTGTTTTGGCTGTCCCGCGCAGTGGCGGGTACGGTCGTATTCAACCGTAACATTTCTGCCGGCACCACTTTCGCCGGTTGGTTCAGATTGGTTGTCCCGATCTTGATGCCGGTCAGAAATGTCGCCACCAGATCCTGGCGGGGAAACAGCGTCGGCGCAGGTGCAGAGGGGAATAGCGCTTCGATGAGTGCGGGGAGCGTCGGGTTGGTAACATAGTTGGCAAACCGTGCATCATCTTTTGGCTGGGATGCGTTGAACAAATTCTTGTCCTTCAGCCCGATAACGATTTCGTTCACCAGCGGCATACCGAGGCGGGAGACTTGCGTGTATGGGCCAACCTCCACGGTCGGCTTACTAAAGCCAGGTCGGGGGTCGATGAGACGCACCTGGGGGAGGCTCGCAGTCGTCCATGCACCAATCACCGGCTCGTTGGACCGTGCCAGGCAGGACGACGGAACCTCCAAAACAAGCGAAGTCACGTTCTTATCGGCCAGATCGTCCTTCTCGCCATCGGGCGGACCCACTGGATTTGTGTTGATCAAATCAAACACCTCGCCCAGATTGACCACGAACGGATCTTTGCGCTGTCCGACGAAAAGACGTCCGGAACCACAGTTTGGAATCGAAACGTCATACAAGAAGCTCGCGGCGTAACGATCGTAGTCCGGGATACTTTTCGTTCCGATGTTGTCCACCGGTTTTGTGAAAACTTTATCGCCGTTGGCGACGTTGGTAATGAATTGGTTCCCACGACCGCCGCGCACCACCTCCACGGTATAGGTTTCGGTCACGTTCTGCGCGTTGTCGTCGAACTCGGATATAGAACCAACGTTGATCAGCGGAACGGAGACGTCTTTTCCGCCCGAGTTGATCTTGATGTCGCGCAAGTTCTGCTTGAACTTGAACCGGAAGGTGATATCCGGTTTGGCGTTGCCGTTGTTGTCGATGTGAATGTCGTAGACGGCTTCCGGATCCATCGTGAAATAGTTGGGCCCGCCGTAGGGATCTTGCAGCGGCAGATAGTTGGCGATCAATGTGACATATCCCTCGCGCCCCGGTTCGTAACTGTTGAACATGTAGAAGTCCGTGCCGTCGACTTTAGGCTGTTCTGTGATGAACGGTGCTTCGCGGTGACTTGATCCGTCAGCAGCGCCCAGCGCCAAGGTTGTGGCGACGACCAGCGGAAGTTGTTTCCATAAGCGTTTCATAGTGTGCTCCATCTGTAGTTGGTGGGTGTGTCCGCCGATGTATACGTGGCGTCCCACGGATCGGATCATGAGATGTGAAAAAGTCACAACCTATGCAGTCGCAGCGGTTTGATCCAAAGTACGAGTGGCAACGTATAACGTTTAGGAGAACTCCTTCGGCACGAATCACTAGACAATGTGTACCAACAGTGATGATGCAACAAACGGAACCAATCACCGATCAGCCGACTCAAGTTACGGTATACTGCAGTAGCGCGTCGGAGACCGTGGACCGCAGCGCCAATCGGGTGGAAACGAAGTGCGTGCCGTCTATGAATCAAGAAACCACTGACCTTGTGCCTCGAATCGCCGCCGGCGACGAGGCGGCGTTTGCGCGCTTCTACGATGTCACCGCGCCGGTGATGTACGGCTTGGTGCGAAGAATTGTCGGCGATCCGATGATGGCGGAAGATATCGTATCCGAAAGTTACTTTCAGATTTGGCAGCAAGCGTCCCGCTTCAGCGCGGAGCGCGGATCACCGCTGACCTGGGCATTGACCATTGCGCGCAGCCGCGCCATCGATGCGATGCGCCGTTGCCGGGAAGCGGTCATCGAGAATCTCGAATCGAAGCAGGAACAAGTTGGCGAAGCGGTCGACGATACATTGGATCTTGTGGCGGAAGTGGAGCAGAACACGACGGTGCGAGAGGCGCTGTCGGCGCTGTCGGAGAATCAGCGGCGCATGGTGTCGTTGGCCTTCTTTAGCGGATTCAGCCACAGCGAAATCGCCGAAAAGACCGGCGTGCCCCTGGGTACCGTGAAGAGCACCCTGCGAGAAGGCATGATCGTCTTGCGGAAAAAGTTGGTGGACCCTTGCGGGGGCGGGAGGCGCTTGTCGTGAACGGTAAGGACGAGACGCAGCGAATGGCGGACGTCGCCGCCTTGGACGAGGATATCGTCGGCGCGTTGGCGCAGGCCATCGTCCCCGAAGCGCCGCCGCTGCATCTGAAGAACCGGATACTCGATCGCGTGCGCGGCGCGGCGGTTCACGCGGTCACCTTGCGGGACAAACAGGCCTGGAAGGAGTTGGCGCCGGGGATCGAATACAAATTCCTGTTCGTGGATGAGCACGCCCGTTCGAAATCGTTCCTGCTCAAGGCCGCGCCCGGCGTGCGCATGCCGGGGCATTTTCACAGCGGTCCCGAAGAGTGTTTGGTGATCGAGGGCGAGTTCTCCATGGGGGACATCACGTTGCGCGCCGGCGACTTTCACTGCGTCGGCGCCGGCACTTACCACGACGTTGCCAGCACCGAAACCGGAGTGGTGGTGTACATTCGCTCCGACCAAGCCGACTATCCGATGATTCAGCCCTAATTGGCGGCGATCCGGTCGCTGTGACTTTGTTACTGTATTGCCCTCACCGCCAGGCTAAAGGATTAAGTCAAGAAGAGAAAAGGGGCAGCCCATGTCGACATATCCCCATACGGTCACCTTTGCGCCGGATCAAATTATTTTTCATGAGGGTGATGCGGCCGATTTGGCCTATGTCGTCGAAGGCGGTTCGGTGGAGATTACCGTGCGCCGCGACGGACGGGACATCGTGCTAGCCAAGCTCGAAACCGGCGATGTCTTTGGCGAGTTAGCGCTGATTAACCGCGACCCGCGTTCAGCCACGGCCCGGGCAATCGACTCGGTGCAGGCGCTCGCTATTGACAGGGATGCCTTCGAGCAAAAAATGGCGGCGGCCGACCCGGTCATTGGCCTGTTCATGCGCACGCTGCTGGAGCGCTTCCATGAAGCCCGCGGACGGTTGATTGACATCACCAGCGCGGCCAAGAGGACATCGTTTCGACTGCGGGATAGAAACAGTCAGCACAATCCGCTGTACGTCGATAATCTGCACAATGCCCTGTCCGATCTGCATTTTGCCGATGAACTCGACCGCGCCTTGCACGAAAACGAACTCGCTCTGGTTTATCAGCCTGTCGTGCACATCGATTCAGCGCGCGTTGGCGGCTTCGAGGCCCTGATTCGCTGGAGGCGGCCTGACGGTCAAATGCTCTCGCCGGCGGTGTTCATTCCCTTTGCCGAACGTTCGGGCCAAATTCTCGAACTGGGACGCTGGACCTTCGAGCGCGCTTGCCAGGATATTCAAAAGTTCATCGCGCAGCGGCCCGATGAACCGCCTTTTGTCAGCGTCAACTTGTCCATGGCGGAATTCACTCACCCCAATCTTGCCGGTGCCATCGACGCCGCGGCGCGCAATTGGTCAGTCGCGCCGCAGTTGTTGAAACTGGAAATCACCGAAAGCGTTCTGATGTCGGAACCGGAGCACACGATCGATACGTTGCATACCCTGCACGAAATCGGTTTGCCCCTGGTGGTCGACGATTTCGGCACGGGCTATTCGAGCTTCAGTTATCTATCGCGGTTTCCTCTCGATAGTCTGAAAATTGATCAGTCCTTCACCCGCGAAATCACCAAGCAGCAACGCCAACTGGAAATTGTGCGCGGCATCACCGCCTTGGCACACAACCTGGGGTTGAGCGTCATCGCCGAGGGCGTGAGCAGCGCCCAAGAGTTGGCCCATCTGCGAGCGATGGAGTGCAACTACGGTCAGGGCCAACTGTTTGCGATGCCGCTGAGTCTTGCCGATGCAATGAATGTTCTCGCCGAGTCCAGTTCGCAAGCGCGCCAGGGGAGTTGATTTTTCTTTGGTCGGGTTGTTAATCGCGGAATGATCCGCTCCCACCATCACGAGCATGTATCGTTGTGGGAGCGGTATCTTAGCGCGGTTCTTTCCTGAGCAACTCCAAATACACCGCCTCGGTGTCAGCGATCATTTTGTCGAACGTGAAGTGACTCAGCGTGTGGCGGTATCCCCGCTCGCCCATCGCGGCGGCTTCGGCGGGGTGATCGTGTATCCAGCGGATCGCGGCGGCGAGGGCTCCGGGATCGCGCGGCGGGACCAGCAATCCCGTTTGCCGGTCGATGACCACTTCCGCCAGTCCGCCCACATCCGTCGCCACCACTGGCTTCTTCATCGCCTGGGCTTGGGGAATGACTTGAGACGTGGCCTCGTTGCCGGTTGAAGTCAGCACGACACAGTTCGCGGCAGCGATGCAGGCCGGAACGTCTTGGCGATGTCCAGCCAGAGCGACCCGGTCCTCGAGATCAAGATTCGCGATAAGCGCGCGCAGGTTTTTTTCCTGAGGGCCGGCCCCAACGATGAGCAAACGAACAGGTAGCGCTTCGCTAAGGGTTTTGATCGCCGGAACAAGGTACTCGTGACCCTTCCAGCGCCGCAGCACAGCGACGATCACCACCACAAAGTCGCCGGCCGGGATTCCAAACTCCCGCCGCACCGGTGCGCCGTCAACGTGGGGCGCGAACTTCTTTACATCGATGCCGGCGGGAACGGAGACGATCCGTTCGGCGGGGACGCCGTTGTCGCGGACCATCGCATCCTTGATGGCTTGGCCGCTGGTAATCACCCGGTCGGCAAGCGCCGTGTACAAAAACCGGTTGATCGGCCCGGGATGGATCGGCGTGCTGAGATGGCGACTGCGCACTACCGGGACACCAAGCAACTTTGCGGCCATGCCGCACTTCCAGGCGTCAACCGAGCTGTGGGTGTGAACCAGGTCAACGTGTTCGCGCTTGATGATGCCCATGGTTTTGAGCACCGCGCCGAAGCCGGGACCTTTACGCAGGCGCAGCGGGATTACCGGGATGCCGGCATCTTTCGCCCGCGGAAACAATTGGCCGTCGGGCTGGCAGGCGATGAGCATGCGATAGCTGCGACGCTGAAATTCCTGGCTTTCCTGCAGGACGCGGATTTCCTGGCCGCCCCAGCCGCGGGCCCACTCGGTGTGGAGGATGGTGGTAGGTCGCTGATTCAATTTTCGAGAAGTCCTTGGTCGTATCGCGGCGATCGCGCGTGCTGTGGGAGCGGTATCCTACCGCGATTTGATGTGTCGTAAGCAGTGATTCGGGCGCACAATCGCGAAAGGAATTCGCTCCCACCTAGAGGCCAGGTGTAATCGTCACTATTAGCGCCTCTTTGTCGGGTTATCAATGCGGGAACCCGACGCGATCGGCTTCGTCTGCAAACTCCACCCGGCTGACGAAGCGAATGCTGTCGAACGTGCGCTCGAGCGCCTTGCTGTGAAAGTTCTGTATCACGATCCCTTCGCTATAGGCGAGATTCTGGCCCGGGGTGAATTCGCCGGCACCCACTGCAATCCATTCCTCGCCTTCAGCGGTCTGGAGCTTGAGGTAACTGTATTGGCCCGCCGGAACGTGTTCGACAATCACACCCTGGCGCGGCAACGATATGGCCAGGCGGGCGCCGCCCTTGAATTGCAGCTCGCCGCGCTCATAGGCATGGGCTTGTTCTTTGTTGCCCCAGAAGCCCAAGTCGCCGTAGTCATTGAACATGGCGTATTCCACGCTATCGAAATAGCCATCCTGATTCGTTCCGCCGATGACATACACCCACTTGCCCAAGTTGATCAGACTGAAGTTGGCGAGCCGTGTCGAGAGCGGGTTGGTGGTTTCGAATTTGAGCGGTTTAGACACATCGAACGCGGCTTTTTCGACATCGCGCAGGTAGTTGACCCCTTCCAGTCCGCCGAAAGCGTAAAGGTGGCCATTGTAATGCAGCGTTTCCAGCGCGAACCGCCCCGTGTTGAGGCTGCCGATGATTTTCCACGGTCCGAGCTTGCCGCTGCGGTCGAGGGTGGCCATCTCGATTTCGACCAGACCCGCGCCCTGTTTCTCTTGATGGCCGCCCATGTTGATCACGCTACGGTCATCGATGGCTTTGGCGGCGTGGACGTAGCGAGGCAGGGACATCTTATTGTCTTCGATGCGCCACGGGCCAAGGGACCCGTCGGCCAAGATGGGCGCGCTTTCCACCGTATCCAACAACGCGCCGCCGAAGCCGCCGAAGGCATACAGGCGATTGCCGAGCACGGCGGTCTTGGCGCAGCGCCGCGGAAGATTGAGTTCCTGTGTTTCCTTGCGCCACGGGCCGAGGCTGCCATCGGGATTGATCACGGCTCGCTCGACGCTCTTGAGAAGATTGTGCCCGGCCGGTCCGTTGCCGCCGCCGACCGCGTAGATCGAGTTGGCGACGACCGATGCGGAAAAGAATCCGCGCGGTTCGCTCAGCACCGGCCCGGCCTGCCACGACGACAGTGTTCCGTCAGCGTTCTGTCGGGCGAACTCCGTCGACGCCAGAAAATCCCGGCCGTCGATGCCGCCGAGAATGTAAACGACGCCGTTGTGACTTACGGCCGCCGCGCCTGCCCGTGGAACGTGCAACGAGGACGTGCTTTGCCAGCCGGGGATCCAGACTTGGGTTTCGGACTGTGATGAGAATGCTTGAAGAAGCAACAACAAAAAAACTAAAACGCGCATGAAGAATTCTTTATTATCCTGGTGAAGGAGTTTTCGATGTGATTGGGTTGCCTGCCGCGAATCCCATCGTTTGTGGGAGCGGATCATTCCGCGATCGACTCGGCGAGAATCGCGGTAGGAAACCGCTCCCACCATGCTCGACGATTCTTCTGCGATGATTACTGCTCGACTCGCCGCTCAATCGTCACGCGGAAGATTATAAACTCCGCGGGCTTCAAAGGGGCAAATCCGACCATGCAGACCGTGCGGCCTTCGCTTAGGTCCTGAGTGGTCATGGTCGACCGATCGCAACGCACGAAAAAGGCTTGCTCCGGTTTGGCGCCCTGCAAGCCGCCGCTGCGCCACTCGTTATGCATGAACTGGGTAATGCTCTGCTGCAGGTCGTTCCACAACGGTTCGGCATTGGGCTCAGACACCGCCCACTGGGTGCCTTTCGCGATCGACTGTTCCAAGTAGACAAAATAGCGCCGCACGTTGACGTATTTCCACTCCGGGTCGTCGCTGAGGGTGCGCGCACCCCAGACCAGATAACCCTTGTCGGGAATGTAGCGCAGGGCGTTGATCCCCAGTGGGTGCAACAGCGTCTGTTCCTGATCGGTGACTTCTTGCTCCAGCCCGATCGCGTCTTTGATGAGTTCATTGGCGGGCGCTTTGTATATTCCGCGTTGTCTGTCGACGCGGGCAATGATGCCGGCGATGAACGGTGACGGGGGTAGGGTGACGGTGCTGGATGAGCTTTGATCGTCGACGCGAACCCACGGCGTATACATGATGGCTTGATTGGAACTGAACTGATTGCGCAAGTGGACCAGATCGAACCCGCGTCGCCCGGGCGGTGGGTCAATCAGTGCGAAGCGGTGGCGCATTTTCTCGGCGTGGCGGACCATCGCCTTGGACATCTCGGGATAGTTATCGACGGCCAATGTGGAATATCCCGGCGCAGCGACCAGGCCGATGTCGGGCACGGACTCGAGAGCGGTGAGGGCCTGTTCGAAGTTGGCCACGGACCAGTTGGGCGTGGGCGCGACATACAGGGTTCGGCCGCCGTTGTCGAAAAACGCCTTCGCGCCGAGCGCCACGAAGTTAACGACGTTGTTGCCGTTCCCGTCCAGCAGTGGCTCGGCGCCGCCGAAGCGCTGTTCGAACTCCGGATAATTGTGAACGGGCGCGGTGAGGTCGCCATCCAGGCCGGTAAGTGTCGGTCCGACAAAAGCCGTGGCATCGAGCTCGACGCCTGCTATGGGTTTGGCATGGGAGGCCATCTCCCCGATGTGAACGCCGGGCAGAAAGCGCTTGATGACCTCGCCGAAACGCGACATAGGGCCTTTGAGTCCCAGCATGGCGGTATCCCTCCCTGGATCAAGCTGGGAGGTATTGTACTCCCCTTAATCAAGAAAAAGGGGAGTTGGGCCGCTGGGCATTACTGCGCTGGAAATACAACCGGTGGCGGTGTGGGGTTTGCCGGCGCGAGTTCCAGCGAGGCCGTAATTTGGTCGACGCTGCCGATTGCAGCTACGGAAATCTCGAATTCGTTGACGGAGAACAGTTGCTCGCCGACGAATAGGGCGCGGCGCCAATTGGGATAGTAGTCAACGGTCTTGCCCATCGCGCCGATGAATTCGAGTTTGAAGTCGGGCAGCAATTTGAAAACGTAGAGGCCCTCATAAATGCGTGGCTCGAAGCTCGGCGCGAAAGAGTCTTTGTACTCTCGAATTGGGAACGCGATCAACTGTTGGGTGGGCCAGTAGTTGAATGCCTTGGGGTTTGAAGTGGCCTCTGAGTCAGTTGCCGAGGTGCCGACCACCGCCTTATCCGTGATCGCCGGTTGAGCGAAGTCGGTGACATCAAACACGGAGAGCTGAACGCCCCGTCGGCCGCCTGTCGTGGGATCGGCATCGCGGCCCAGACCAAGCAGGTGGTTGTCGTCGAGGGGATGCAGGTAGTCGGAGAATCCCGGCATGACTAATTCGCCGATCAGTTTAGGCGCGCGCGGATCGGACAGGTCCACAGTAAATAGCGGATCGGTCTGAAGGAATGTCACCAGGTAGCCGCGGTCGCCCATGAAACGGGCCGCGAAAAGATTCTCGCCCGCGCCGATTTCTGGGAGATTGCCCACCACAACGAGGTCGCTGCCTTGCTGTTCGATGACGGACACCTCGGCGCCGAGATTCCATCCCATGCTGGAGGCTGCACGCAGAAAGTTGCCGGACTCGCTCAATGCATATTGATTGAGCAAGAAGCCGGAAATGTGGCCGCTGGCGGCGAGGGAGGCGCCAGCCTCCGCGAGTGTGAACTTGTGAATCACCGTATGCGGCCCGTCGGTGACGGCGCGAACGGGAGTGCTCGGCGGCGCCGCACCGCCGCCACCGCCGAAGACCGGTTCAGACACGCCGATGCCGGGCAAGCCAATGATGACGTCGCCGATCCATTGCGGG
The DNA here is from genome assembly GCA_021821045.1 of Pseudomonadota bacterium. Lineage (GTDB taxonomy): Bacteria > Pseudomonadota > Gammaproteobacteria > JAADHS01 > JAADHS01 > JAKACW01. Next base: position 65,845 of record JAKACW010000003.1, on the reverse strand, counting down.
TCGGTGATATAGATGGCTTGCGACGAGGCATACACCACGTTCGCGTAGCCCAGGTAGCCCGTGCTGGTGAACGGGGCGCTCGGATCGGTAAGATTCAATCCGGCGATCAAGGTCATCGCGGTGCCGCGCGGTTGATCGGGATGGAGAATGTCGGTGACCGCGACGGCCGGGACGGCCGACTTGATCGACCCGTCGGCGTTGAGTTCGATGATTTGTGGCAGCGTCGCGGTGCGGGTGGCGTTCTTGGACGCGGCGTCAGGCACGGCAATCCCGTCCTGTTCGGTTGGCCTGTTGGGCGAACTGAGTGCCGGCGGCTCGGGAAACGCTGTGCTGCTCAGCACCACATATAACATGGCGCCAATCTGTCGTATTGCGCTGATTTGGCCTTCGATCACCGAACTGCGCAATACGCTGGGATTGGCCGGGTCATTGACGTCGACGATCATCACGCCCGCAAGCGCGTAATAGAAATAGGCAACGACGGGCCGGCTGGTTTCCAGGGTTGCGCCATCCGGCGAGTAAAACACGATGAGCTTTTTGTCCTCCGTCAGTAGCAAATTGTGAACGTAGCCCGGGACGTTGATTTCACCCGCCATGGCCGGGGCCGGCGCGGCGGTGACGATGCTCACTTTCTGATTGCCCGCGACATAGATATACGTCCCGTCCGTCTTGACGATGTCGGCCTCGTCGACGCCGGGTTCTTGGATATTGGTGGTGGAGTGGTCCGGGCCCAACGGCGTGGCGCCGGATCCGGGTGCGCCGGTGTCCGTAGCGGGGGGTGCGCCGACGGCGCCGTCTTCTCGCTGTACAAAGCCCCCGGGTTGGACGACGGTGTTGGCGGCGCTGCGCAGGAACGTGTCGAACTCGGCCTGGGATTCAAATGGCGTCAGCTTGACCAAAGGCTCGGTCAGAATCGGATTTTGGGGGTCGGTCGTGGGCGGCGGCGAGTCGCTGTCCGAGCCGCACGCCGCCAGCTGTATCGCCATCGCCAATAGAACCAGGGCGCGTGTGGGGCTGATTTTCATATTGATCGTTCCCGACTGGGGTTTACGGCCGAGGGTGGCCGCTTATGGTTTGGGCCGCAGATTACCACGGGATGGCCGGGCGCCGTCTATCGGTGGCTTTGCCTAGGAGGGCGCGCCACCCCGGCCCAGCTTACGCACATCCACCTACTGCCACATTCCACGCGCCCAATTATAGTCCCCCAGCATCACCGGCGTTCATCCGGAGATCGTGAACTTACAAATCGGGCGCTTGTCCGCAGAAAACATTGCAGGAGGCAGAGGAATGAGAAGTATTGTGAGCAAGGGCGGCATGGTAATCGGAGTGGCCGTGGCGGCTGGGTTGATCGGCTGCGGTGGCGACGTCGCTTAACGATATCGATAACACCAATAGCGTGACTACCGGTGACGGCGTGACGTTCACACTCAATCAATGCGCCGCACGTATGGCGCCGGCCTGGCTAAGAATCGCGGAATGATCCGCTCCCACGATAGGTTGTCATGTTTGTAGTAGGAGCGGTTCGCTTCGAATGTGGGAGCGGTTTCCTACCGCGATTCTTGTTTGCGCTCGCCCAACTCGGATTTCAGCGCGGCGAGGTCGCGGATCGGCGCCGAGCAAGCGAATCCGTCGCACCGATAGGCCACCACCTTGTCACTTGGCACTGTATCGGCGCCGCCGGGCAACCGCACGCCGCCCTGGCTGATCGCAAACACCATGCGTCGCGGCGCGAAGGTGCTGGTGAGGTCGCGCTGCCAGGCGGTAACTTCCGCGGTCGGTCCGCGCAGAAAAATGAGTTGGGGCGGATGTAGCCGCTCCTCCAATACGTGCAAGAAACTGTCGTGGGCGTGGGGCAGTTCGGTCAGGTCACGCCATGCCGCGCGTAATGCCCGTTCCGCGGCGTCCAAATAACGGGTTTCCGCCAGCATATGACCCAGACGTCCCAAGGCAAGCGCGGCGACCCCGCTGCCCGACGCCATGGCTTCGTCGCCGTAACTCTTCGGGCGCAGCAATAACGTTTCGTGATTGTGGGCAGTGAAAAAGAACCCCCCTTGCGAATCCTCGAACCGCGCGAGCAGTCCCTCGGCCAGCTGTTCGGCGAAGTTCAATAGCGCGTCGTCATAACGACTCTGCAACAGTTCCAACGTGGCCTCGAGCATGAACGCATAATCGTCCAGATAAGCCGGATGGCGCGCTTTCCCTTCGGCGAAGGTGGCGAACAATCGGCCGTCGGACCACATCCGCTCGCGGATGAAGCGATGGGCCTGGGCGGCGGCGTCGATCCATTCCGCTCGATCAAACGTGCGTCCGGCAAATGCCAAACCCTTGATCGCCAGTCCGTTCCACGAAGCGAGAATCTTGTAGTCAAGGGAGGGCCGGATGCGTCGCGACCGCGCCTCCAGGAGCTGCTTCTTCGCTTTTTCGAGCGAGCTGTCAACGTGTTCCGGCGATGGACCGAATCGTCTCGCGATGGCTGGAATGTCGCTGGACAAGAATAGATGCCAGTGCCCCTCGAAGTTCGCCGGACCGTCAAGACCGTAACGGGCGGCGAAAAGCGGATACGTCTCGTCATCCAGAATATCGCGCACCTCGTTCTGCGACCAAACGTAGAACTTGCCCTCCTCGCCCTCGCTGTCGGCATCAAGGGCGCTGTAGAACCCGCCTTCGGGGGAGCGCATTTCATCGAGCATCCACATCGTGGTGGTGGCGGCGGCTCGGGCGAGAATGGGCCGCTGACTTGCTACCCATGCCGCGCTGTAAACCCACAACAATGCGCCATTGTCGTAGAGCATCTTCTCGAAATGAGGGATCAACCACTTCTCATCGACCGAGTAGCGATAAAAACCGCCGCCGAGTTGATCGGTGATTCCGCCGTCGGCCATGGACTCCAGTGTCCGCACGACCATATTCAGCGCGTCGTCATCGCTCTTGCCGCGTTGGTTGAGCAATGCCCAATGGCGCAGCAAACGTTCCAGGTGGGTTGGATGGGGAAACTTCGGCGCGCCGCCGAAGCCGCCGTATTGTGCGTCGAAATCCTTGCCCAGTTGACAACGCGCGCTGTCGAGGGGCAGCGCATTTAAATTGACCTCCGTTGATGTCGTTCGAGCATGCAGGCCCGTCAAGTGTTCTTTCACTTCAGCGGTGTAGTCGTCGACGCGCTGCCGATCATTGCGAAACAGCTGGGCGATGTTGCTCAACAGGCTCTTGAAGTCAGGCAAGCCGTAGCGAGGTTCCCGCGGAAAGTACGTGCCAGCAAAAAACGGCACATGATCGTTCGGGCGCAGGAAGACGGTCAGCGGCCAGCCGCCGCCGCGTTGGGTGAGCAGCTGATGGGCAGTCTGGTAGATTTTGTCGAGGTCGGGCCGTTCCTCGCGATCGACCTTGATGCTGATAAATTCCCGATTGAGAATCGCCGCGGTGTTCTCGTCATCGAACGATTCGTGGGCCATGACGTGACACCAATGACACGTCGAGTAGCCGATGGAAAGCATAATGGGTTTGTTTTCGCGCTTGGCCTTCTCGAGCGCTGCTTCGCCCCATGGATACCAATCCACCGGTTGATGGGCGTGCTGGCGCAGGTAGGGGCTCGATTCTTCCGCTAAGTGATTTTCATGCATGGCGGCTACTGTGCAATGTTTGGTTCGGAGTTACAAGGGGAATGGCGCTGCAAACAAGTATCTTAGGAAATCCCTGAGGAAATCGCCTGCTTATTCATACAGCTTTTTGACGGGTTCTCCGTCGGACGAGCGAGATTTGGCGCGTGCTTGCGTACGCGCCGCGCGGCGACGAATTTTCACTTCGTACATGCCCGCATCCGCCCGCCTCAGCAGTTCCGTCAATGTTTCTTGGATCTCCGGGCCGTGCAAGGCCATACCGATACTCGCCTCCAACTGGAACGGCCGCTGTTTGGTGTCATTGAACTGCTGCAAATTCTCTTCCAGTCGAACCGTTGAACCGCTCGCGTCGATGCCCGGCGCCTCCAGCGCGAGCACCACGAATTCGTCACCGCCCAGGCGCGCGATCAGGTCGGTCTCACGAAACGTCGTGCGCAGAATGTCAGCGAAATCCCTCAGCGCCTGATCGCCTTCGACATGTCCGAGTTCGTCATTGATCCGTTTCAGTCCGTCGACGTCGGCGAAGTACAGCACAGCGACGCGGTCCATGCGGCGCGCCAGGTTGAGCTGCGACTCCCCCAGCACCATGAAACCGCGCCGATTGCGCAGACCGGTGAGTTCGTCCGCCAGAGACATTTCGCGGATGGTTTCCTCGCTTTGCTTGCGCTCGGTGATGTCCGTGTGCGTGCCGATCAACCGTGTCGGCTTACCATTGGCATCGCGGCTGACAACCATGCCTCGATCAAGTATCCATTTGTAGGTGCCGTCCTTGCACAGCAAACGGTGCTCGTTTTCGTACTGCTCCGTCTTGCCATCGAGATGCTTTTGGATATCGGCATAGGCGCGGGCTTTGTCGTCGGGATGGACGCGCTTGTCCCATTCCTCCAGCGAGTGGGCGATCTCGTTATCCGCGTAGCCGAGCATCGTCTTCCACTGGCGCGAGAAGAAGACCGCGTTGGTGGTGAGGTCCCAGTCCCACACGCCGTCGCGGGCGCCTTCCAAGGCAAACTGCCAGCGCTGCTCGCTGTCGCGCAGCGCTTGGATGGCGCGCTGGCGTTCACTAATGTCGCGCACCGTGCCTATGATGCGTATGCCGTCCTCGGTGTCCTGCGGACTCAAGCCGATCTCGGCGGGAAACTCGCTGCCGTCCTTGCGTCGTCCGCGAAGTTCGAGCGGTGTGCCGACGTCCCGAACGTGGGGCTGGTCCGCATAGTGTTGACGCTGCAGCATGTGTTTGTCGCGCAAGTTTTCCGGAACGAGCAGTTCAACGGGCTGGCCGATGAGTTCGGCGAGCGAGTATCCGAAGAGCCGCTCGCTCTGCCGATTGGCCCAAACGATGCGCCCGTCCAGGTTCGCGACCAACATGGCGTCGGGCGCGGCTTCGAGCAGTCCGCGGAAGCGCCTTTCGGAGAGCGCCAGGCGCCGCACCAGCGGAACGAGTCGGGCCCGCAGTAAGATCATTCCCGCCCCAATGATCAGCGCGGTTATCAGCAACGCCAGTTCAAGCTGAGCGCGCAGCGGTCCATATATTTCGGCGACGTCGATTTGGAGTACCATGCCGAGGCCGGTTTCACCCACCGGACCATAGGCGGCGATGACCCGCTCACCGCGATAATCGGTTTTGAAACCGAGCCCCCGCTGGCCCGCAACTGCGCGGGCGATGATGGTGGGCCCGGTTCGCGTGGCGGCGGGGAGTTCAGTGAGCTGCGGCGTGTGTCGCGTCGGGAGGCAGCGAATTGCGTCCTGGTGCAGCGCGCACAATTGTATTTCGCTGGATTGGTGAGTTTCGTCCGCGTGGCTGATCATGCGCGTCACGTCGGGCATGCCGTATTCAATTTCGACACGTCCGAGAGTGACACCCTTCATCCGGATCACCGCCATGGTGTGCAAGTAAACCGCTTGTCCGTCCCAAATGAGCGTCGCGCCCGGCGCTGTCGGCAAGGGTATCTCAACGGTCCGCGCGGGGACGGGACCGACACTTGCCAAGAGGCGCTCGCTGGCGTCATATATTTTTCCACTGGCCGAACCGGAGTCTGTGTGGCGCACAAGCTCGTGCTCGATGAACATCAAGGCCGAGCGATTTCCCGGTGTTGCCTGCAATTGCATGAGTTCACGTTGAATCCCCGGTCGTTCCGCAAAATCGCGAGTCGCTTCGAGAAAAATCGGAATTTCCGTCGCCAGCAAATCATGACGGCTCTCAAAGGAGAGTTGCATGCTGTTCTGCAGCACCGACTCGGTCTGTCGCTGCAGCAGACTAAACGTTACCAGGCCGCTGACCAATCCGACCGTGATCATTAGGCCGGCGGCGAGCAAGCCCACCCGCCAGTCCTCGCGTTGATGAAAGAGTGCGGAGAGCCGCTGATTTCGGTACACGGCGACCGCGAAACCGATACCGAGCAGGACGAATGCGGCCGCAGTGTGCAAAGCCATGCGCGTTTCAAGATGCCAGCCGTACAACAGCTCCGGTCGCACTCGATAGCCGATGAGACCGGTGACGCCGAGCGTTACTACGGAGAACGCGCCGATGATTGCCGGCACGGCGCGCAGGCCGGGCCGCGCGAACGTGGTGAGTAGCACTGTTAGGCCCGCAAGCGTATGGGCCAGGGCCGTGTTGGGCGCCATGCGTCCGGGGTTGCCGTTGAGCCAGCTATGTATTTCGGCCAGATCCAGTGGCAGCGCCAGGTCGAAACGGTACTGAACCATGACCGTCACGCCGATAAGCGCCACGCCGATGCCGATGACGGTTTGAGCGGATTTACACCAGCGCAGTGGAACGGTGGCCAGAATCAGAGCCGCTCCGAGCAGCAACAGACAAAGCGCGTTTAAAAAAACCATGGCCGTGGAGCCGGGGATGATTTGCACCATCCACGGAATGCGCAACAGCCAGCCGAGCATGGCCAGAACGGCGACGGCCACCACCGGCGCGGCAAGAAGGGCGGCAATTGTCGGTCGCAGGCGTTCCGCGGGATTGCTGGTTATGGGTTTGCCGTCGGTCATCACGGGTTCCCTGCGCTGCGGGTGTGATCCGATTGCGCCACGGAGACGGCTTGCGCGATGCTTCAAGACGTTGGGCGGTGTCCCTAAGGATATTCGCTAATACCTGGAACGGCAACAGGTGTTCGCGAGTTAAGTGAAACGCGTTGGAGATCAAACTCAGTATGTGGAATTTGCGTCGTCGCGCGGGCTGGCTATGCCGTAGAGGGGCGGCCCTTATTATGTTTGTGTGCGTCGAAGTCGTAGCATGGTCGATATGGTTTTTAGTGTGACAAAAAGGAATTTCGTCGCCCTTCGATTGCTTGTCGCAATTGCTCTGTCGGTTGTTGTGCTGTGCGCTGCCGCCGCGCCCGTGGTGATTCCATTCTCGGCCATTCAGCAAGCCGATCCCGCCGTGCCGATCGACCCGGCGGCGCCTGTGGAGCAGCGTTTGGCTCAAGTGCTGCGTCGTCAATTGGAGGATCTTGGATTCGACGTGCAAGAAGGCGCGCTAATCGGCAGCGTGGACGTGCCCGCCTATCGCGAACAATTGGCGACGTTCTGCGCCGTGCCCTTGCCCAAGCAGATCGAAACCGATGCGACCGTCGCTCATGTGACCTTGGACCCGACGTCCCAGGTTGAGTTGAATCTGGACAACATTCAGGCGATGCGTATCGCCTTCTCGTTGACGGGGGCGTTGCACACTCAGGCGCCCGCCCGCGTCATTTGGGGTCAGGCGGTGCCGTTTGCAGGTAACTGCGAAAAAATCGGAACCGACAGCGGTACCCTCGATGTTGCGTTGCCGTTCAAATTCGCGTTCGCCCTCGATGCGAGCGTCACACCGCAGTTCGACGTGACTGACGTCGCGCTGGTGCTCGATAAGCGCGCCGACATCGTTGGCGACGTTGCTTTCGGAGCCGGCAGCGTGACGCCTAAGTTCGGCGGTGTGTCGCTGACAGATGGTGTGATCAATGCTTTTCAGCGCTACCTTTTGGACAGTTTGCGACGATCGGGCGCGGAAAACATTGCGCGACGTATTCAGATACTGAACTTCCGCCTTGACGGACTCGATGCCGCTGGCAGCAGGGACGAGTCGGTGACTCCGTTCAACGGCCAAACCGCCTATCCGCTGGTGAGTGACCCCGCCGATGCTGTTTTGGCGCGAGCGTTGCTGGAGGAACTCGGCATACCGCGGCGGCTCGTCGATCTCTTATACACAAAGGGCGGCGAAATGCTGCTGCAACTGCTGGCGTCGGAGTCGGCGGAGCGGAAAGCGCTCGTTGCGGCTCTGGTGGTGGAGTTAGGTTGCGATGGCGTGCGTGGCACTTTCGGCCGTGATTTGCCCCGCGTGCCGCTTTATCGTGCCAGCGGCACGGCATGCATCGTCGCCGACGTGGAGACGGATCTCGGCGGCCCGTATTACAGTGATGCACTGTGCAGTCAGGAAGTCGCGTTTCGCCCGACCAGCGATTTGGAATTCTGTGCCGCTCGACTTGGACCGGATGCAGAGTCGACGCTGGGCAATGCCGCGGCATGGATTCCGCAATTGAACCAGCCCAATGATCCTCTGTCTGGCGTTCCGAGTCGTCCGTGGACGACGCAATTGAGCAATCGTCTCGATATCGGCGTGGTCGGCATTAGTGACGCGCATCAGCCTTATGTGAAGCAGGTGGCTTTCAAAACCATTGACACGCCCCGGCCGGGCGTCGGCTCGTGCCAATTGGAAATGCGCGTTTTTAAGAAGGACATCGTCGCGCGCAATCTGCAGCCGCTGCTCGCCATTCATGGCGGTACATGGCGCAATCGTGGCTTCTCGTTCCTCGGGCTCGAAGCAACGATCGCGCACTTTACGGAACGCGGATTTGTGGTCTTCGCGCCGTTTTATCGGCTGGTGGGCGGTGGGGATGGTAACGCCGAGTGCAACCAGGCCACATGGGCCGAGGTAACAGAGGATGTCGAGGATGCGCTGCAATGGGTTCAAACCAATGGCCCGGCTTTCGGAGCCGCATTGGGACCGGTTGCGCTGTTCGGTCAATCGGCGGGCGCGCATTTGGCAACCTGGCTTGCGACGCATAAGCCCGCCGATGTCGAACGCGCACTGTTGTTCTATCCGCCGCTGGATGTGCTGGAGTTTCTCGACGGCGCGATTCCAGTGGGAGGACGCTACGCAGCATTTCAGGAATTTGGCATCAGGGCGCTTTCGAGTTTTTTTGGCGCCCAGCTCCCAGGCGGTGACGTGCGGCTCGATCAAGTGTCCATTGCGGCGATTGACTTTAACAATCCGGCGTTGGATCTCGCGGCGGCCATACCCGAAGCGGTGTTCGATCTCACGGCGGTGGATCTGGCGCGACCGCCGTTATACATGACACGGTGCGCAGCCACCGCGGGCGTCGACCTGGCGACGGTCGATCCGGCTGCCGCCCCGCCGCAACTCTTAGCTTGTCTGCGACGCGACATCGGGGATTTCCTACGCGAGAACGCCTTCCTGCACCAGGTACGCAGCATCGATGTGCCGATAAACGTGGTCCACGGGGCGGCGGATTCGCTTGTGCCATATGGTCAGTCCGTGGCGTTGTGCAACGCCATCGACGGCGGCGCGCGGCGGTCCGGCGTCGTCGGCGACCGAGTGAGCTATCGTTGTGGCGCCGACAGCAACGTCACAATCATTGCCGGCGCCGAGCACGCATTGGATCTTGGGTTGTGCGTCGGGACCCTGTGTCCGGCCGGTGTTCCGGGTACGCCCCAGCGCGCCGCTGCGCAGAGCACAGTAATCGAAGCGTATGACTGGCTCGCGTTCGCTGGGGATGCGGCAGTGCGGCCGCCGGCGCCCACTTTGGCGAGCGATCTGGCGGCAGCGTCCGACGACGGGAAGGCCAAGCGCGGCGGGGGCGGGGTGTTGTGGTTGGAGGCGGTCTTAATCGTGCTTGGCTTCGCCGTGGCGCGAAAAAATGGCTATCCTTTGAGGCAGGCCGCTAATTTGCCTGTTGCCGGAGGTGCCCGTGATCGTCGAGCAAGTCATGACAAGCCGAGTCGTCACCGTCGACATGGATACGCCTCTGCGCCGTATTCGCGACCTTTTTGAGCAGCATCGGTTTCACCATCTGCTGGTGACGGAGAAAGGCAAACTGGTCGGCGTCATCTCCGACCGCGATGTCTTCAAGGCGCTCAGTCCGTTCATTGGCACGTTGTCCGAGCACGCCCGCGATACCCAACTGCTCAACCGGCGCGCCCATCAGATCATGAGCCGCGCCCTCATCAAGGCCGAGCCGCAGATGCACGTGCTCGATGCCTGCAAAGTCTTCATCGACAAGCGGGTATCGTGCCTGCCGGTGGTGGACGAAAACGACCACGTCCGGGGCATTGTGACCTGGCGCGACATTCTACGGCTGTTGCTGGAAATCAAGCGCCCCGACGAACAATGAACCGTTGGGGGTCAGGCCTCGAATATTCGGGGTCAGGCCTCTGATATCAGAGGCATGACCCCCGGTTTTGCCGGCCGGGGGTGTCTCGCATACAATGAACGTCCCAGTTGTTCTAAGACGATTTCCGGAGTTATCGACGTGCAGCCCCATCTAAGCCGCTTCGGCCACAAAATGTCCCAGTTGACCGGCGTTCGCGCCATCATGAAGGACATCATCGAAACCATGCGTTCGGGTGGCCAGTGGGTCAACCTCAGCCCGGGCAATCCGCTCATTCTTCCTGAAGTGGAGGCGATGTGGCGGCAGTACACAGCCAAGCTTCTGGCGAGTAAGGATTTTGGCGAGGTGGTGGGGCGTTACGGCGCGAGTCAAGGTTATGGACCGCTGATCGATGCGGTGGTGGAGTTTTTCAACTCAACCTATAAATGGGGCATTTCCGCCGAGAACGTTCTGATTACCCCCGGCAGTCAGGCGCTCTACTTTTATGCGGCCAACACCTTCGGCGGCTACGATCCCCACGGTCGGTTGCGCAAGATTTTGCTGCCGCTCAGTCCCGATTACACCGGCTACGGCGGCGTCGCCCTGACGGAAGAGTCGCTGTTGGCGCTCAAGCCGAACATCGATGTTACCGGGCCCCACCGGTTCAAGTACCGCCCGGATTTCGACAGTCTGAAGGTCGACGACACCATCGGCGCCGTGTTGTTCTCGCGCCCGGCCAACCCCACCGGAAACGTGCTCACCGACGATGAAGTGCGCGCCATCGTACAGGTGGCCGCCAGCGAAGAAGTGCCGGTGTTCATCGATTCTGCCTATGCCGCGCCGTTTCCCGATCTGGTCTATACCGATATGACGCCGATTTATGCGCCGAACGTGATTCACTGCATGAGTCTCTCCAAGGCGGGGTTGCCGGGAGAGCGCGTGGGCATTGCCATCGGTGCCGCGCCATACATCGAGGCGCTGGAGAGTTTTCAAACCAACGCGGCGATTCATTCATCGCGCTTTGGTCAGGCGCTGGCGGCCGAAGCCATTCGGTCCGGCGATTTGCTGCGCCTGTCGCAGACGGTCATCAATCCGTTCTATCGACGCAAGGCCGAGCTGCTCACGGCCGCCTTCGAGGAGCACCTGCCGGCGGATCTGCCCTGGTTTCTGCACGAAGCCGAGGGCGCGATTTTCGCCTGGCTGTGGCTGGATCAGCTTCCCATTACGGATCAAGAGTTGTATCAGCGCATCAAGGCCCATCATGTCTTCGTCGTGCCGGGGGCGCCGTTCTTCCCCGGGCTCAAGGAAGAGTGGCCGCACAAGCGCCAGTGCTTGCGCATCAGTTTGACGGCGACGGAAGATGAGTTGCGAATCGGTGCGGCGGTTATAGGGCAGGTGCTGACGGAGGTTTATGCGGGGTCATCGCGGTAGCACCGTCGCAGCCAATGGACTGCGCTGAAGGATGTGGGGCAGATCATTCCGCAATTGACTGAGCGAAGGCGCCAAGTCGGGAGAAGAATCGCGGAATAATCCGCTCCCACAGTGCGCGCGACCGGTTTTTTGTGGGAGCGGATTATTCCGCGATCGGTGATTGGATCGACGCGCGGGCCTCGTCAAGACTCGCGATTTGCTTGGCGCGCAGATTTTGGTGTTCCATCACGCCGTAGTAGCCCGTTTCCCGCGCGACAATATTTTCGATGCCTTTTACCGTTAGGCGTCCCTCATCCGCAATGACGACCCGAGCATCCTGCTCGACGGCGCTGTGTTTGCCGCCCTTGCCAGGCGGTAGATAAATCGCGCCGGTGGCGAAGTCGACCGCGAAGGCGATCAGGCCGGGGATCACGAAAACGATTACACCCACACCGTTCAAAATGGCCACGGCGGGGTCGATTTGCCCCCCGTTTTGGCCGCGCCGTTCTGGATAGATCAGCGTGCCGCAGCCGCTACTCTGAAGGAGCAGCGCTGCGAGAACTAGGATGCCTATGCTCTTGCGCATTCGGTGCCTCGGTGTGGTGGCGGTGCGGGCGGGCATTAGAGGTTGAAGTCGATCGGATAGTTGGCCACGGTACGGCCGACGTCTTTGGCGCCGAACTTGGCTTCGGTTCTGATCAACGTCAGGATCTTGTTGATCAGATCCTGATCGCCTATATCGCTGTCGACCACGGTCACGCTGCTGACTTCACCGGTGGGCTCGATGGTAATGCGTACTACGAGTTTACCGCCCAGGGTCGGATTCTTTCGCAGTGCGCGGTTGTAGTGCACCGCCATCTTGCCCTTCAAACGATCGAGCACATCCGAGAGTTCGCCGCGGGTTCGGGCGTTGGGACTGTTTGTGCCGCCGGTGCTGGCTCCGTCGCTGCCATCGAGAACGCCGAGGTCGACTTCTGCCACTTGGGTGACGTCGCGGCTTTCCAGGCCGCCCGCCGGGCCAAAGTTCACATCGCCAATCTGGCTGGTGTTAATGCCTTTGGTCGATCCGGCACCCGCCGCGGTGGCGGACCCAATGAGTTTGGGCGAGCCGCCGTCGGCCGGGGCACTGGCTTGGGCGCTTTTGCCGGAGGTCAGCGGTGCGGAACTGCTGGCAACAGCGGGTGCTGACGATTCAAAAACATCTTTTAGATCGTTGAACGCGCTGCGCGCGGCTTCCTCGCCCCGGCGTTTTTCTTCGGCGACGCGACGCTTCTCAGCTTCGATCCGCTTGCGCTCTGCCTCGGCTTGGCGGCGGGCTTCTTCCTCCGCCCGCCGTTTGGCTTCTTCCTGGCGTCGAATCTCTTCCTGCTGCTTGCGAATTTCCGCGTCGCGCTTGGCCTGGTCCTCGCGCTGTTTGCGCAACTCTTCTTGTTTCTTCTTGTCGAGCTCGGATTGTTTCTTCAGCTCTTCCTGTTTCTTTTTGTCGAGCTCCGCCTGCTTCTTGCGCTCCTCTTCGAGGCGCTTGCGTTCTTCTTCCTGCCTTTTCTTCAATTCCTCGAGGCGTTTCTTTTCCTCCTCGGCGTTTTTCTTGCGCTGCTCTTCCAGCTCCTTCTCGCGGCGCAGGCGGTCTTCCTCAGCTTTGCGGCGGGCTTCTTCTTCGGCCTTGCGTCTGGCTTCCTCTTGCTTGCGCTTGAGTTCTTCCAGCGCGCGCTTCTGCGCCTCGGAGAGTTCGGGCTTCTTCCATTTGATTTTTTGAATTTCGATTTCGGCGCGTGTCGGCGGTTTGATTTCCGGAACGGTCAGGAACGGGACGATCACGCCGAAAAAGAACGCCAGGGCGAGAAAAATACCGGCCATGCGCTGGAAACGCCGGTCTTCCAGGAACGAGCTGGACCACGGCAGTTGGGCGATTTGATGTAGCGGTATCACGCGTTTTAACCGTTCACGTTTGTCTTCTGGACCACAGCCAGGTAGATGTTGTTAAAGCGCGCTTCCGTGCAAGAAACGATGATCTTGCGCAGCACTTTGTAGGGAATCTCGCGGTCGCCCATGATCATGATCTCGTATTGATCGGGTCCGGCCTCCTCTTGCGGAATCGGAGAGACGAGCTGTTGCTCGACGACCTCGGCGAGGCCCTTTTTCAAGCCCTCGATCACATCGCCGTCGAGTCTTTCGATGTCCGCGAGCGCGGCGATGGTCTTGTCTTGGAAAATGACGTTGTCCTTGGTAACCACGATGGTTAGAGTCGTGCGCGGCTTCTGCAGGGAAATGGAATCGGGCAGCGTAACCGCTTTCGTGCTCGGAATGTCCTGAACCTCGGACTGACTGACGAGCAGGAAGAAAACGAGGATCGTAAAGATGTCCATCAGCGACACCAGGTTCAGCCCCGGGCTGCGTTTGGCGCGCCGGTGGTGCTGTTCCATGCGTTTTGCGCGGCGTGAGAGTTTCATATGGCGTTGTGGTTGTTCGCTATTGTTTCAGGGGCGGCGCATCGCCCAGGGAGATGTCCGGGAACATGTCCTGCTGCACCGGCAGGCCCTTGTCGTTGCGAAACTCCATCGTCCGCACCGTATCCATGACGCGCACCAATAAGTCGTAACTGACTTCAGGGTCCACGAGGACATTGGCGTCGTTTTTGTCGGGCACGCGATCCTTCATGTTCTGCAGCAGGTCGGATACCGCTTTGAGGTCGAAATCGCCTTTGGCTTTACGGAAGTTGCGCGCGAAGCCCTTGTTGTCGGCGATCGTGATGAGATCGGGTCGCACGATGATGTTTATCGACAGGGGTTCCTCGCGGGGTTTCTGTTCTTCCGGCGGGGGCGCGTCAGACGCCGGAGGAATGTTCAACTGCAAAATCGTCACGCGCGAGAAAACCGCCGTTATCAACAGGAACGGGATCAAGATCACCATGAGATTAAGAAACGCGGTGATATTGAGTTCGGTTTCGTCTTGCCGGTTGCGGCGCGAGCGGCGGCGGACCAAGGTCATTCACTCCGAGCCGTGCGATGGCGGCGAATCAGATTGTTGAATTTCACGGCGGCCATTTCCAGGCTGTCGACCAGCTCCGTCGTCTTGGTTTGCAGCACGGCGTAGATCAACAGTAACGGGATGGCCACAATCAGGCCGAATGCCGTCGTGTTCATGGCGACCGAAATACTGGAGGAGAGCAAGTCCGCTTTCTGCGACGGATCCGCGCTGGCCACGGCGGTGAACGCCTGGATCAGACCGATGATGGTGCCCAGCAGTCCGAGCAGGGTGGCGATGTTGGCGAATGTTGCGAGGTAGTGAGTGCGCTTTTCCAGGCGAGGCGTGATTTCCATCAAGCCTTCTTCCATGGCGGTTTCCACATCTTCGAGCCGGTTGCTGGTGCCCAAGCGCGACAAGCCATAGGTGAGGATTTTGGAAATCGCGGAGCTGGACTGCGAGGTCATGTTGTAGGCGCGCTGGTAATCACCGTTGGTGAGCACCGGCAGCAAATCATTCCACTCGCGGCGGTTGGTGGATCGCTCGCGGGTGAGGAAGATGTACCGCTCCACGGCGATGGCTGCCCCCAGCGCAAGCACGACCAAGATCGGGTACATGAACAGTCCCCCCTCTTGGAAGAAGCGGATAATGGTGTTGAACATACGTGTCTCCTCGCAGATCTCAAATAAAATTTGGAAGTTTCAAATGGAAGTGCCCTAAGGCGCTTGACTCCGTTACGTTGTTATCGTGTTCCCTGATCGGCCAATGACAAACTACTTTCCGGTCTGCAAAAGCTCGTAGTATTCAATCTCGCGAATAAACACGTCGCGGTCGATGGGCTTGAGCGCGTCGTCGAACAAATTGCCCATGGGTTGAATATCCATGACTTCAAGTTGCTCGTCTTTCCAGGGCACCACGTAAGTGATGTTCGGCAAATCGCGATTGCCGAAAATGCGCGCGCCCTCGAGATCGATTTGGTCTTGCTGCGCCCAGGCGTTTCCGCCGAGCGCCAAACCGGCCGCAATTAAAACTATGTTATGTAACGGTTTCATCGCGCCTCCGCTTTACCCTTCTGGGCATTCTGTTGAGCCCGTTGTTCGACGTCCGCGATCCAGATCGCAATCTGCTTGTCATTCTGGCCGGCCAGGCTCTGGTACTGGCGGTAGTGCATCAGGGCCTGGTTCAAATCACTTAAATAAAGGTCATAAAGAATGCCGAGATTCAGGTGGGCTTCGGCGTAGTTCTTGTCGATTTCCAGGGCCTTGGTGTAATCGGCACGGGCCTTATCGAAATCGCCATTGGTGCGATGGATAACGCCAAGATAGTTGTGAGCCGCCGGGTTGCTCGGATTGAGTTTCAACGATTGGCGGAACGCTTCCTCCGCCTTTTCCAACCGGTCAGTGCGGTAATATACGATGCCTAAGTTGGCATAGGGGCCGGCAAGATTAGGCTGCGATTCGGTCAGCGCGCGCAACGTTCTCTCCGCCTCGGCGTACCGTTCGGATTGCAGCAACGCCAGCGCCTTCTTGTACTCGGTTTCGACGCTGCGATCGACGCGGACGCTGGACTTGCCGCCCTTGCGCGACATGCCTTCCATGCTGCAGCCCGCGAGCAGCAGCGCGCACAGCAGGAAGCCGATCGACGCCCGCCAGCCCAGCACAGCGTCGCCGCGCTTAATGGATTTCGCTAAATGTGACAGCATGTTTTTCCATTTTCCCGTAGCGGGCCGGCATGAGTTTCGCGAGATCACCGAAACTCTTACGCACCCATTCGTCATAAACGCCGCTGGCGACGCGATCGGCGTTCGCGGTGTGAACTTCGATCGCCTTGTCCTCGAGCGGTATGGCTTGTTCTTCGAGAACAAGCTCGTACTGTTCCAGCGCTTCCGCGGACATGCCCTTGGGTCGCTCGGATTCCAGGATCGCCTTGCTGAAGTCGAAGTACATTTGCCCGATGCGATACGTCGAGGCGGTGGTGACCTCGGCGATGCGATAGTCCGCGGCTTGGTTGAATGCCTTCAGCGCTTCATCCATCACCTGTTTCTTGCGCGCCAGGGTTTGCTTTAGGGGTTGCTTCAGCTCGACTTGCGCAAAGGCGGTGAAGGTCGGTTCAGCCAGGGCAAACGCCGCTTGCGCCGCCAGCAAGCGGGCTCGGTCATCGGCCGCCGAGTTGCCTGGGGGAATGGAGGCCACCAATTCCTTCTGCCAGAAACGTTGGCTGTTGGACTGGTTGAGCTTGCCATAGAGGTCGATCAGCTTTTGCCGTGCTTCGGTCGCGCGGTTCAGCGGCTGCGGATACTTCTGTACATAGGCTTTGTAGGTCTCGACGGCTTTGTCGAGCGCGTCGCCCTTTTCATACAGCTCGGCCGACTGCCACATAGCATCCCGCTGGAATTCCGGGTCCTTCTTGTCCGACGCGATCTTCTGCAACTGCGTCGCCGCCGCGACTGTATCGCCCGACTCGAGGTACACGGACGCCAAACGGTCGGAGACTTCCTTCTGCAGTTCGTGCCCTGGGTAGTTCTTTTGGAAACTCTCCAGCAACTGCGCCGCCGCGGACCAGTTCTTGTCGGCGATCATAATGGCCGCCGCGTCAAACTCGGCTGTGGCCCGGATGGAGGACGTGGGCGCGACCGATCCGATGCGCAGGAACAAGCTCGCTGCCTCCGCCGTCTTGCCCGCTGCTTTCGCCTGCTCGCCCTGCTTGTAGACCGTGGCGGCCAAACGGTCCACCAACGGTTGGTAGTTTTCGTCTTTCTTGGGCGTCATGCGGATCGCCTCGGCGTACATCGCTTCCGCTTCTTGAAATCTGCTCTCATCAAACGCCGTGTGGGCCAGGATGATCGTGGCCTGGCGCCGCGCTTTTATGTCGTCCTCCGGCGCGATCACGAGGATGCGCTTGGCGAACTCGGCGGCCTGGGCGTATTGCTCCTGCTTAAACAAATCGTCCACCAGCTTGACCAGCACCGTGGCGGTGCGCGGATCTTTCGGATAAAGCTTGGAAAAGCGCTGGGCGCTTTGCACCGACAGTCGGTTCCAAAACTCTAAGTCTTCGCCGGCCAGCTGCTTTTTGTATTCTTCGTAGGCCAGCAGTGCCGCGTAACCGGCCTCCGACCCTTTCTCGTGGCGGCGGTAGTTGTAGGCCGTTTTTTCGTATTCGCGGATCGATTCGGCGTAGCGGCCGTCTTCATACAGCGCTTCGGACAGCAGGAAATTGATCTCCGGCGACTTCGGGTGCTGCAGGAAGGTTCTCAAGAACGTCTGATACCACTTGATGGCTTCGGCGTACTCGAGGGGGTTTTTCGATTTCTGCGCCCGGTTGTGGTAGTACTTGCCCAATTCTTCCAACGTCGTGACGATATATTCCTCGATGCGCTGTTCCATCTGGTCATTGCTGCGCATGAGGTATTGGTTGAAACCGTGGTGGGTGTGGGTCGCCCAATACTCGACGTATTTGCCGTAGCGGTTAGCCAGCGATTTTTTGTATTCCAGAACCAGGTCGGCTCGGCCCTTTTCCTGGCTCAGTTCAATGGCGTCGATGAGCAACAGCAGGCCCTGCGGGTGTTCAGCGCGCACGTCGCCAAACGCGGCATAGGCGTCGGCCGCTTCCAGGAAGCGTTCCTGCTTCAAATGAAAATCGCCGAAGTAACGATAAATCAAGAATTCGTAATTGGGTGCGTCGGCGCCGGCGAAATAAGTCTTGAGGGTTTTGGTGCCCTCGAGATTGAAATAGCACAAACTGATGACGCGGAACGCGTCGAGCAGCAGTTCCTTGTCGCCGCGGCTTAGGAAGTCATAGTCCAGCAGGTTGTCGCCCAGCCGCTTATTGGCTAGCTTGAGATCGACCAGGGCGAAGAACGAGGGCAAGGCGTCTTTGTAACGTTCTTGCTTGTAAACCGACCAGCCCAGCTTGTACGTCGCCCGTTCATAGAAGGGCGAGCGCTTGCCCGAACGCAATGCGTCGCGATAAGCCGCTTCCGCTTCGCCATATTCCCGAAAGCCGAACAACAGTTCGCCGCGGCGGAACTGGGACTCTTCGAAGTAGGGTGTCTGCGGGTACTTCTTGACCATGTCGGTCAGCGTGTCGAGAGACTTTTCCAGTTCCCCCACCAGTTCGTAGGCCCGCGACAGTTGGTACATGATCTTGTCGTTGTCCTTACGGTCCGGATAGGACTGGAGCAGGCCTTCGTATAGCGTGATGGCTTTTTTGTAATCGGGTTCAGCCGCCGATGGTTTTCCGGCCGGCGTCGGCGCGGGTGCCGCTTCGGGGATTTCCACGCCGGGTTCGTCGCCGCGATCCTGCAATTCCAAATCCGCCAGGCGTCGCATGGCGCGGCGGCGCAGTTTCTCGTCGGTGGTCGCCTGCAACAGCGCTTCGTAACTTTCCTTCGCCTTCGCCAGATCCGGTTTAACCTCGCTGTCGCGCTCGATCTTGACGGACTTTTTCTCCAGGCTCTTCAGCGTGGGGCTGGAGTCTTTGGGCGTAAAGGAGCAGCCCGCGACAAACAGAGCGGCGATGCTGGCATATAAAAGACGGCGCTTCATTATTGGACGATCCCTTGATGAAGCATGTTCTCGTAAATCTGCGCCAATGCGAAACGCGATTGACTGAGATATTGATTAATCCGTTTGGTTTCCATTTCAATCTCGGATAGCACGAGGGCGCGTAAGTAGCGCTCATGTTCGCCCAGCGCCTGCAGCAACTCGGGCCGCAATCCCGCCGCCCGGCGTTTCAGCTCCTTGACCGTGGACAGGTTTTCGTCGGCGTCGCGTTTGGACTTGAGCTTTAAATGCTGATAGGTCGTCGATCGGGCATTGACGAGATCGATTACGCTTTGCGGTGCCGCCGCGGTCGACGTTTTCTGCTTTTCCTTGCCGCGCTGGGCGACCAGCATCTGCTCGTATACGTCGAGTATGACCGCCCAGTCACTGACCCGTTTGCTCATGGCGCGCAAATCCTGGTAGTTGGTCAGGGTTGCATTGAACCATCGATCCGCTATCAGGCGGGTGAAGATGCGGCTTTCCGTCGAGTCGGGCCAACCCTCCACGCGCGACAGCCATTCCCGATCATGGCGTGGGTCGCCTTCGAGGTAGGATGCCAGAGCGTTTTTCTTCGCGATCTTGTCGTTAATGTTGTTTAGGTTTTTCAGTTCATTCTCGAAGGCGCGGATGGCCTTGTCATAGTATTCGACGGCCTGATTGGGGGATTGCGCTTGGCTAAACGCGTGTGGCACGGCCAGGTACGCCTCGAGCACCGCCTGGTCGGCGATCGAGCGGCCATGAAGTTCAATCAACGGAACGAGGGCGGATTCATAGTCTGCGACCATCATTTTGGCCCAGCCGATGCCCAGCAGCGCCTTGTTGGCGAACGGACCGTTGAGACGAACCCGCTCCAAGTATTCGCGCGCCTTGTTGGGATCCTTGGCGCGCAGGAACAGGAAACCCAGCGCGACGTTGGCCCGATCCTTCAGCGAGCGCATTTCTTCGCTGGCGAAGTTGCGTCGGCCGACTTTGTTCATTTCGTCGACGGCTTTGTCGAACTGGCCGTCGTTCAGCAGAGCAGTGGCGTAGTTATAGCGCGCGTAGGTGCCCCAGTCGGAGTTGCTCTTAAGGTCGTCGAATATGCGCGCCGCCTTCTTGTAGTCGCCTTTGGCCAGCATCAGGCTGCCCAGTAGGGCGTCTCTTTCTTCGGAGTGCTCGCCCGAGAGCTTCTTGTCGATTTGGGATAAGGCGTTCTCTGCTTCTTTATACAAACCGCGCGCGTAGTTGGCATTGGCGAGCGTGAGCCAGGCGTGGTTGCGGTCTTCCGCGGTTTGTTTGCGGGGCGCCGACTTGCGTAACAGTTGCTCGGCGCTATCGTGCAGCCCAAAGCCCAAGTAAAGCTCGAGCATTAGGTCTTTCAGGCTGTCGTCGTCATTGGGAATGCGATCGGCTTCCGTTGCGACCAGGCCGTGGCTTAGCGCCTGGAAAAAGTCTTTTTGATTGTAGTGATAAAGCGCTTCGCCGAAATACGGGTCCGTGACTTTGGGGAACTTGAGCATCAACTCCTCGCCGAGAACCGAGCCGCAAACGCCGGCAAACGCCAGCAACGCGACGGCCAGTCTGGCGATGGACTGTTGGGGTTTTGAGACGAGTTTTTTCGTTGCGCTCATTGTCGCGTCTATCGCTTGTTGGCCGCGACCGGGCCGTTGATATTGATGGTCGGCGCGGCCTTTTTCTCGGCCATCACCAATTCTATCTCGACGGATTTGCGGTCCCAGCCCTTGTCGAAGTTGATCTCGGAACGGGCTTCGAACCCCTGCGTGCCTTCGCCGAGGATGACGGCGGAAATGCGGTGGCCACCCACCGGGATGCTGCCCAAATACAGACGGTGTTTGCCGTCGTTGAACAGCGCGTCGATTTCGCGTGGAGTGTACAAGTGATTGGCCACGATTTCTCCGTCGAGTTCCAACTTGACTTGCAGAGAATTCAGTCGGGGCGAAGTCTTTTTCGTCAGCGAGAAGAACACCACCAGCTGGGCGCTGGAGGGGATGAAGGCTTCCTCCTCAAGGAGGATCAAGTCTCGATTTAGTTCAAGCGCTTTGGCCTTCAGCGTTTCGGCCTTGTCGTCCAGCGCGCGAAAAATCTGCAAGGGTTTGTCATCGGTCTCGGCCGATGCCGGGGTGACCGTCATCATCGCAATACATGCGGCGAGCGCGATAAGTGAGTAGCCGCGGAGGGGCCAACCTTTTCGTGCGAACATTATCGATCCGTTGACTGATGAGTAAACAAGTTTAGGCGCTACCCTGCGGCCACATAACCCAGAATACGTTTGTTATCGACCCGTTGGCTAATCTTGCGAGAGATCAAGCGCTAGTGGGCTTATAGTTCTTGTTGTGCGAGCGGTAAAGTTGGCGACCGCCTTCCATTAAACAATGTATCGACCATGGAAAAGTTAGTTTGAGTCTTCGGTTTTTCCGCGCCGCCACCGTGCAGTCCCTTAGGTTGATTCGGCGTAGTCCATGATAGCCCCGTTTACCCTTTAGGTTCAATGCATTAAAGAGCGAGAACGATAGGTAGTTTCGCGTAGAATTTGCCCCGCAGAAAACACAAAGGCCGGGGATCTCCCGGCCTTTGTTGCCTCACTGCGTGGGCGCGTTACGCGTGGTTGGCCTTGCGCTTATTTTCCATCAAGTCATGAACGATGGGTGCCAGAATAATTTCCATCGCCATGCCCATTTTGCCACCGGGTACCACGATGGTATTCGGCCGCGACATCCATGATCCATGCAGCATCTGCAAGTAATACGGGAAGTCGTGCTGCTTGGGATTTCGGAAACGGACGATGACAAAACTTTCGTCAGGCGTCGGGATGTCGCGCGCGATGAACGGGTTTGACGTGTCGACGATGGGCACGCGCTGAAAATTGATGTGCGTGCGTGAAAACTGCGGCGTGATGAATTTCACGTAGTCCGGCATGCGACGCAGGATGGTATCGGTTACGGCTTCGGCCGAGTACCCGCGCTCCGCTGTGTCGCGGTGGATTTTTTGAATCCACTCTAGGTTGACGATCGGCACGACGCCGATCAACAGGTCGACCCATTTCGCGACATCTACTGTTTCCGTGACGACGCCACCGTGCAGCCCTTCATAGAACAGGAATTCCGTGCCCGGGGGAATATCTTCCCACGGCGTGAATGTGCCGGGTTCCTGGTTGTAGGGCGCTGCTTCCTCGCTGTTATGGAGGTATTTGCGGATCTTGCCTTTGCCGGACTCGCCATAATTGCGGAACAGTTCTTCGATCTTGTCGAAATGATTTCCTTCCGCGCCGAAATGGCTCACGGTGCGGCCTTCCTGGCGGGCTTTTTCAACGGCGACCTTCATTTCTTTGCGGTCGTAACGGTGAAAGCTGTCGCCCTCGACCACCACCGGCGTGATGCCTTCGCGGCGGAACAGATGCTCGAATGCGCGTTTAACGGTGGTTGTTCCCGCGCCCGACGAGCCGGTGATCGAAATGATCGGATGTTTTACTGACATTTTTTGTTTCTCCTCAGACTCAAGACTAAAAAATTCGGTCACGACCGCGAGCATCCAATCGCGTCGTTCGTATGTTGCCGCGCATCCTGTGAAGTCCCCCAATTGCCGACGCGCTTGCACGTGTATAATTCTGGTTTTTCGCGCCGCGGGAGCCTCACAGGGCTCGATGTTGCGGTGGCGGAAACGGCCGGCGACAAAGGACGCCAAGTATACCAAGGGGACGGTTCGAACCGGTAGAGGCCGTCACTTCTAATTATTACCTACTGATAAATCGGGTATTTTTTACTTTTCGAGGCTGTGGGGGGCGCATGGTGAAACTTCGCGGGATAAGGCTCGGTGGCGTGGCGGCGATCATCGCGCTTCTTGTGGCGGGCTGCAGTATGACCAAAGTACACCGTGAACACCCCTTGGTTCAGGCGGCTGCCGAGGGTGTGGGCGCCCGGGTGTACTTTCTTCGGCCGGAAACCGAACGACGGATGGGATTTCCCGACAACCCCGTGCGGTTGGTGCTCAACGACGAACCGCTGATGAGCCTTGGCCGGGGTGAATATACCGTTGTAAATCTCGTTCCCCGTGACTATTCGCTCGCCGTCAGCAATGAGACAGAAGCGGGCACCCATTGGGACGTAAAAACCATCACCCGTGACTATTCGTTCACGTTCCAGCCCGGTGAAACCTACTTTGTCGTGGTGCGCGCCGTCGACGGGGAGTTTCGCGGCGTGCACTTCGTGGCCGAAACCGTGGACATCGGCGATGCTCAGCGTCTCGCCGCGCGCTTGCGGGCGGTGAGTGTGTCGTCTGATCAGCAAATCGAGCGCATACCGCTGACCAAGGGTTGACCTTGGGGAATTGACGTGGGAGCCGATCATTCCGCGATTGACTTGGCGAAGAATCGCGGTAGGAAACCGCTCCCACCGCTTGGAATGGCTAGACTTGGTTCGTTTGCACGGTCACCCAGGCGCTGTGGGCGTCATGGTGCGTCTGTGCGAAGTAGGATTGGTTCTTCAGTCTGGCCGACAGCCAATGGGCGACCAAGATATTGTCGACCCGAAAGCGCAATGTCGTTTGGGGCGATGCGGTTTTCAGCGCGACGAGGGCCATGACGTAGCACGCCGGCCGGCGGTAGCCGGAAAAATCGTACTCGGTGGAGTGGGCGGTGGATCGTGGCTGTAGCATTTTTCCCTGTCCTCGATGCAGACTCAGTTCTTTAGACCGCGGCGCGAAGCATACTCGCATTTTTGCGCACGCGCACGATCGTGTTCCCATTCTGTTCTTCCTGCGCGACGATCTCGTGGCCGTCCTGCGCCAAACTGGTGGAGACTTGGGCCGCCGATTCGGTCGAGTTCACCACCAACGCGACAACGCTGCCGTCGGCCAACGCCCGCAGCGCATTGCGGGCTTTGATGTAGTGTAACGGGCACTCCACGTCGGACAGGTCGACGATGGGCAAATTGTCTATTTTGTTCGCCGATGCCGCGAGTTCCGGCAGGGACGTCGCCAGATCAAGTTGCTGGTCCAGCTGCTGGCACAATCGCCCCGCGTCCAATACCCACCGATCCATGGCCTTGGAGAAGGCGTCGAACGCTTCGGGCGTAATTTCGCCTTCCAAGCTAGCGCGGATTTGCAGCAGTTCACGCAACGTACCGGCCAAGGGCGCGGCTGCGGCGGAGCTTTCTTCTAGCGCTGTGACCAGGTCAGTCAGAGTTTCTTCCGGCTTGCGTCCAGACAAGAACAGGACGGAATTGCCTACCAGACGAAAAACCTGTTCAGCGCACTCGAGAGCGTCTTCATACTTGCGCTGGAAAGCGAAGCCGTTGCGATAGTTTCGCTCGTGCATTGCTTCGGAGAAATTGGATGCGACTTGATCCTGCGCGGCACCGGCACATTCTCCGCCGCCCAGTTGCAGCACCTGGAAGGTGGTTTGTTCGCCGTGGTCGCGGGCCAGGACGGGAACGTCCTCCGCCGCGATCGTGGCCAGGTCGGCCAGCAACTCCTTGAAATAGGCTTCGCCTTTGCCGCGGGCCCAAGTGGAGAATTCGCCGCGCTGCCCGCCCTCGGCGGCAAATGCGCCTTCGACCCGGCTGACGGCGGTTTCGACTCGGGTGGTGGGAACGACAGGACCCTTCAACGCAATGGCGCCGTTGGCCGTGCCATCGCCGCCGAAATGCATGACATAGCATGGAATCAGGCGACCGTGGACGCGCTTGCCCTCGCCGTGGATGCCGATGTCGCCGACGTGGTGCTGGCCGCAACTGTTGTGGCAACCGCTGACGCGGATGCGCAAGTCCGAGCCGCCGCCGCTCAGCTTCGGAGCCACGAGTTTGGACGAGGTGATGCCAAGCCGGCAGGTCGTGGTGCCCGGGCAAGACACGATGTCGTCGCCGGTTTTCGGCAGGCCGAGGCCAAGTAGTTCCAAGCCAGCGGTGATCGATGTAATCCGGGCGCGGTCGACGCCGATGAGAATCAGATTTTGATCGACAGTGGTGCGCAAATCGTCCAAACCTTCGTCGCGCATTAGCTGCGCCAGGCCGCGCATTTGGGCGCCGGTTATATCGCCGGTGGGCAGGCTCACCGGGACCGCAAATAAGTCCGGTTGACGCTGGGGGTACGGCTGGCGCGGGGCGCCGGCGCCGCAGGGCGGGAGGTCGTCTTGCGCTTGCCGCCACTCGCCGCGAGGGCTTTGCGCATAGTCGAAGGCGGCGCGGGTGCGTGCCACTTCCTCGCGGTATTTATCGCGAAAACCATCCTCCCCGAAGCGGTCCACTAAGAACTTGATGCGCGCCTTGGCGCGCTTTTTCCGGTCCGAGTAGCGGTTGTGCAGCGCCACCAGCGCTTCGATGACCGGCAAGAGGTCGTTTTCTGGAATGAATTCCTCAACGACAATCGCCGCGTGGGGCTTGTGGCCCAAGCCGCCCGCTGCCAGCACCTTGAAGCCGAATTCGCCGTTGTGACGCCGCGCAACCACGCCGACGTCATGCATCAGGCCCATGGCGCAGTCGGCTTCGCAGCCCGAAAAGCTGATCTTGAATTTGCGCGGCAAGTGCTGGGTGAGCGGATTGCGCAGGAACCGGTCGACCGCGCCTTTTACAAAGGTGTCCACGTCGACATGCTCGCGGGAGCAGACACCCGCCAGGCTGCAGGCGGTGACATTGCGCACAGTGTTGCCGCAGGCTTCGCGGGTGGTAAGGCCGGCGCGGGCCAGGTGGCGCATGAGCGCCGGGGTATCCGTCAGTTTGACGAAATGGAATTGGATGTCCTGCCGCGTAGTGACCGCCGCGCCATGATCGCGGGAAAACGTGTCCAAAGCGTCGGCGATATTGTGCAACTGATCGGGGTCGAGCCGGCCGCCGGGGATCTTGATCCGCACCATCTGCTCGTTATCCTGGCGCTGGCCGTAGATCCCGTGCTGGAGGCGGAACGCCATGAATCGATCGGCGTCCATCTGGCCGGAGATCACATTGCGCACGGCGTCCTCGTAGCGGTCGATTTCCTCGTGATCAACAAGTGAACTTTGATTCATCTTCGTCAGTCTCCAGCGCGATTGGCCGCGTTACCTTTTATTCTTCTTTTAAAAACAGGTTTTACTGAAATTGGTTGTCGCCTCGGGGTTTCCCGCCAGGACGAAAATGACCGAATACCTGGGATGAGGGTTGCGGTTGGACGTCACTGGATCGGGTTGGGGGAACCGTGACACGCGCTGGCACGGTCAACCCCTCGGCGACCGTGAGAACTTTAGCAAGGAATCTATATTTCAAAAAATAATATTTTTAGATAAAATTATAACAAATCGTTATAAGGAGGCGCCCCATGAAGCTTCAGCAGCTCAAATACATCTGTGAAGTCGCCCGCAGCGGCCTCAATGTCTCGGCGGCCGCGGAAGCTTTGCACGCCGCCCAGCCGGGCGTCAGCAGCCAGATAAAAATACTTGAAGATGAATTGCAGGTCCAAATTTTCGAACGCAGCGGCAAGCGCCTGGTGGGCGTAACCGAGCCCGGCAAGGCGATTCTGCAGATGGCCGACCGAATTCTCAAAGAAGCCGATAACATCCGCAAGGTCTGTGAGGACTACTCAAACCATTCGAAGGGCAGTCTGACGGTGGCGACGACCCACACGCAAGCGCGCTACGCGTTGCCCGAGGTGGTCAAGAAATTCCGGGCGCGCTATCCCAACGTGATATTGCATATTACCCAGGGTAGCCCGACGCAGATCGCTGAAATGGTTGTCTCCGGCGACGCCGACATCGCGATCGCCACGGAGGGCATTCATTTGTTCGAAGACTTGGCCATGCTGCCGTGCTATGAATGGAACCGCTGCATCGTCGCTCCGCCCGATCATCCGGTTCTGAAGGTATCGCCGATGACCTTGGAGGCCATCGCCCAGTACCCCCTTATCACCTATGACTTTGCGTTTGCCGGGCGGTCGAAGATCAACCAGGCCTTTGAGAAGCAAGGTCTGAAGCCCAACATCGTACTGACGGCAATTGATTCCGACATCATCAAGACGTACGTCGAGTTGGGGTTGGGCATCGGGTTGCTGGCGGCGATGGCGTTCGATCCGCAGCGCGATGTGAATCTGCGCAAGGTCGATGTGGCGCATCTGTTCGAACCGAGCACGACGCGTATCGGGATCCGCCGCGGCTCCTATTTGCGCGGCTATATGTACTCGTTCATCGAGCTGTTTGCGCCGCACCTGACTCGGCAGGCCATCATTGAGGCGCTTTAGACGGCGCGCTGTGGGCGCGGATCATTCCGCGATTTCTTAGCTACGCCGACTCCGCCTCTTCCGCCTCACTGCTGTCCTCCACCGGTTCGCTGTAGCCGCATTCCTTTTGCGGGCACACCTTTTCGCTGCCGCGCTTTTTGGTTACGCGCAGCGTCAGCATCGGCCAGCTGCAGCTGGGGCAGGGCTCATTGATGGGTTCGTTCCACACAGCGTATTTGCAGTCGGGAAAGCGGCTGCAAGAATAAAAGATTTTGCCCGAGCGCGAGCGACGCTTGAGCATGGTGCCTTGTTTGCACTCCGGGCACTGGACCTGGGTGTCGTCCGGTTTCTCCAGCGGCTCGATGTGCTTGCAGTTGGGAAATCCGCTGCAGCCGATGAACTTGCCGTAGCGTCCGACGCGAATGACCAGCGGCGAGTTGCACTCGGGGCAGGTTCGCCCTTCCACCAGTTCGGGTTCGTTGCTCGGCCCTTGGTTATCCAGTGAGCGCGTGTAGTCACAGTCGGGGAAGCCGCTGCAGCCGATGAACCGCCCGCGCTTGCCCAGGCGGATCGACAAGTGCTTGCCGCACTGCGGGCAGGCTTCGTCGAGCTTTTCCTGGGTGACATCCCGGCGTTGCACGTTCTTCTCCGTGTCGTCGACGCGGTGTTTGAAGGGCTGCCAGAAATCGGTCATCAGCGGCACCCATTCCTTCTCGCCGCGCGAAACGGCATCGAGTTCATCCTCCAGCTTGGCGGTGAATTCATAGTCGACGTAGCGCGAGAAGTATTCGGTCAAGAATTTGTTGACGATGCGGCCGACGTCAGTCGGTCGGAACCGCTTCTTATCCATTACGACGTATTCGCGATCCTGGAGGGTGCTGATGATCTGCGCGTAGGTCGATGGCCGCCCGATGCCGAACTCTTCCAGCGCGCGCACCAGGCTGGCTTCGGTGTAGCGCGGCGGCGGCTCGGTGAAATGCTGCGATGGATTGATCTTCAAAAGGTCGATCTCCTGGCCTTCCTTGAGCGGCGGCAGCAGGCGGTCGTTTTCGTTTTCTTCGCTTTCGCCCTTGGCGTCGTCAACGCCTTCTTGGTAAACGGCCATGAAGCCAGGATCGACGACAATGGAGCCGTTGGCGCGAAACAGGTGCTTTTCCGTGCCGGCGCACATGTCTACCGCGACCGTGTCGATGGTGGCGTGCTGCATCTGGCAGGCGACGGTACGTTTCCAAATCAGCTCGTACAATTTCAACTGATCGGCGGAAAGATATTGTTTGATCGAATCGGGCGTGCGCTCGGCGGACGTGGGTCGAATGGCTTCGTGGGCTTCTTGAGCATTCTTGGCCCGCGTCTTGTACGTCTGCGGCTGCGCCGGCAGCTTGTCCGCGCCATAGCGATTCTTGATCAGCTCGCGCAATTCGACGATGGCTTCCTGCGCCAGATTGACCGAATCGGTTCGCATGTAGCTGATCAAGCCCACGGCCGTGCCGTCGATCTCGAAGCCTTCATAGAGCTGTTGCGCGATGCGCATGGTGCGTTTGGTCGTGAAGCCGAGCTTGCGCGACGCTTCCTGTTGCAGAGTCGAAGTAATGAAGGGTGCGGACGGATTGCGTCGGCGCTGCTTCTTCTCGATCTTTACAACTTTAAGCTTGCCGTTGGCGGCATCGGTCAGGCTTTTGAGGGCCGAGGCCGCGAGTTCCGCGTTGTTGATGCTGAACTGGGTGAGCTTTTCCCCGTCCAGGTGAGTGAGCCGCGCCAGGAAGGGCTGATTTTCCGCGCTGACGTCGGCATCGACGCGCCAGTACCCCTGCGGAACGAACTTCTCGATTTCGATTTCACGCTCGACGATCAAACGCAGTGCGGGACTTTGTACTCGGCCGGCGGAAAGGCCGCGGCGAATCTTTTTCCACAAAAGCGGTGAAAGGTTGAACCCGACCAAATAGTCCAGCGCGCGGCGCGCCTGTTGGGCATTCACCAGCTCTGAGGACAGCGGGCGCGGATTCTCGACCGCTTCGGTCACCGCACGTTTGGTGATCTCGTGGAAGACGACGCGATGAACGGGCTTGTCATCCAGCACGCCACGTTCCTTGAGCAGTTCATACAGATGCCAAGAAATGGCCTCGCCTTCGCGATCCGGGTCAGTCGCGAGGTAGAGTGCATCGGCCTTTTTCATCAGCTTGGCGATGCTGTCGACGTGTTTGGCGTTGCGCTCAATGACTTCGTACTTCATCAGGAAGCCGTGGTCGGTATCGACGGCGCCTTCCTTGGGAACCAAATCGCGGACATGGCCGTAAGAGGCAATGACGTCGAAGTCCTTACCGAGATACTTCTTCAGCGTTTTCGCTTTGGCGGGCGATTCAACGACGACTACATTCTTAGCCATGGCACCCCAGTATTCCCTGTTCCTTTGGTAAATTAAGCACGGTCTTCCCTTGGTGATCGTCCTTAACGGCCCTGGTTATCGTCTCTTTAGTCGCCGCCTTGCCGGTAAGGTTCGGCAAAGCGCCTTGTCTGATTGTAGATGGATCTTGTTCCCGCAATGAAAATAAACCCCTTCCTTCCTTTTCCAAAGTGAGGAAAAGAACGTCATTGGCGCACGACGCGGGACTCGGCAGGAGGGAGCAAGAGGCGGTACTCTACAAAACGTGGCGGTCGCGGGTCAATGGCGAGCCTGATATGGGGTGTCGTCCAACCGACCCAATCGCAGGTTGGGATCGCCACAAACGAAAAACCCGGCCGCCAAAGTCGCCGGGTTTAACGCAATAACTCGTTTGAGCGGAATGGTCAGTGCGCGACGGGCGCGAATTCCTCGAACACTTGATCCTCGATCCAGGCAAACGCGGCTTCGCGGCCCGGTTGATTGAACAGCGCCATGAGGATGACCCACTTGAGCTGATGGATATCGATTTCCTCGTCGCCTTCGAGGGCCATGACGCGATCGATTACCAATTCGCGCATGACGGGGTCGATAACGCCGATCTGCTCAAGAAACAGCAGAAATCCGCGGCACTCCACGTTCAGCTTTTTGAGTTCGTGATTGGTGTACAAGCGAATGGACCGATTCGCCAATGGAATGGTGTGCATCGCCTGCTCTTTGAGGGAGGCCAGTCCTTCCAGCCAGTCAAAGGCTTTATCTACTTCGTTGTGAGTGAATCCCGCGTCCATGAGCTCCGTTTTGAGAGACTCCTGGTCGGGAAACATCGCAATTTCCGAGTCCATGTAGTTTTCGAAGAGATACATCAGGACGTCGAGTACGTTCTCTTTCATCTGTCTGCCTCTCGCAAGGCCTGCCGAGTATATAGTCCGCCTGGCATTACTGTTACGACTCCCTGTATCTCGAGCTCCATCAGGACGGACGTCACCTCTTGCGTGGTTAGTCCAGTCCGTTCAACGAGGCTATCTACTGGCGTTGGCTCATACCCTAGTTGGTCAAACACCACACCCTGTTTTCCATGGAGAGTCGGGGCGTCCGGGCAAACGTTGTCTCTCAAACCCTTGGACAACGGCGAATCCATTATGATTCCGATCTCCTCGCTAATGTCATCGGCCGTTTCGACCAATTTTGCACCCTCTTTTATTAAATAATGGCAACCCCGCGATCCGCTGGAGAAAATTGGGCCGGGCACGGCAAATACCTCGCGCCCCTGGGCGGCTGCGGACCGGGCGGTAATAAGGGAGCCGCTTTTGATGTCGGCCTCGACGACCAGGGTGCCCCGCGTGAGTCCGCTGATGATCCGATTGCGGCGCGGAAAGTGGGCTTTGAGGGGTTGTGCGCCGATGCCGCACTCGCTGAGTCGCAGGCCGCCGGCGCCTACGATGTGTGCGGCAAGTTTCGTATGCACCCGGGGGTATACCCTATCGAGCCCCGTCGCCTCGACGCTGATGGTGGGGAACCCGCCATCAAGTGCTGCCTGGTGGGCTATGCCGTCGATTCCAAGCGCGAGCCCGCTGGTGATCACCCAACCCCGCTCGGCCATCGCGCCGCTGAGCGCTCGGGCACAGCTGCGACCATAGGGTGATGCTTTGCGGCTGCCGACGACCGCCAGCTGGGGGCGATTCAACAGGGCTAGGTTTCCTTGGCCGAAGAGGATCGGCGGCGGATCGGGAATCTCGCGCAACAGCGCCGGGTAGTGATCGTCGAACCAGCTGATGATGTGATTGCCGGCCGTGTTGATCCATGCGAGGTCTTTTTCCACTGTGGCCCAGTCCGCACTCGACGTCGTGCCCAATGGGAGGCGCAATTGTTTGCCGCCGGCGATCGCGCGCTTGAGGGCGGCAGGGACAGAATCGCTGCTATCGATGAGTTTGAAGAACTCGCTGGGGCCGACGCCGGGCAGGCGCCAGAGCGCCAGCAACTGCGCCAGTTCATTGTTTTGGATCGCCATCAGGGTAATATTTTTGGATCTATTATTATTGTTGTTATCGAAAAACGAGACACGCCGCGCTTGCGCGCGGCGTGAGCTTTTTATTGTTCTATGTCGCCGTGATTAGCGGGACTTGGGCGGTCGTACGCTGTCCATGAGACGAATGTCTCGGGACGCGCGCATGATCAAACCGTAGCTTACCCGATCAAACACCCGGTAGACCATAACGACGCCCGCATCTTCGTCGGGAAGTACGACGGGCTCGCCACCGATCTTGCCGCTGAAGGTGTCGCGCACCGTGCGACCGGATTGCATGACGTCGAAAACGTGACCCCTTTCGACGCCATCTACGCTACCGATATTCAGCACGACCGTGTGGAACTGACCGATGCGGGACACGCCGTCCAGAACGGCGATAATCACGCCCTCTATGTCTCCGCTAGCGGGGTGGGGCATGTACTGGTCGATCAAGTCGCTATCATCCACCGGGATAACGCGGTCGCCCGCCAGGACTTCCCGATTCACCGAGTCCAATTTGAACGACGCGGGATCGCCGGCCGCCTCGAGCCGTGCCGAAGCGACTTCCAGCATCTCGTAGCCGAGAATGTCGTTCTTTTTCGCGCCGGGATTGCGATACGGCTCGCCAATGCGAACCACCGTGAAGCGATTGGCATCTCGGTCGATGCTGCCGCGGACATACGCCTTGTCGGCGTTCGCCGCGATGAGCTTTTCATCTTGGAAGGCCACGATGTAGGGCGAGCGGTCATACTCTTCCTTCGACATTACCCGGGCACGGCTGAGGAACGGTCCGACAGCGTCCATCGGGATGGTCGGAATGGCTTGATCAAGGCGCTCCGAGCGCGCTTCCGGCGACAATTTCACCGTGGGCTTGCCGCGTGCGGATACGGTTACGCGCGGTTTGCCGTCGGCGCCGTAGACCAACGACAGCACGTCGCCGGGAAAAATCAGATGGGGGTTTTCTATCGAGGGGTTGACCTGCCAGATTTCAGGCCACAGCCAGGGATCCTTCAGGAAGCGCGATGAAATGTCCCACAGGGTGTCGCCCTGGGCGACGGTGTAGCGTTCCGGCGCGTCCGGGTTCAAAGCCAGGGTTTCCGCCAGAGCCGTTGCGCTCATTGCGATCGCGATCAGCAGCGCACGAAAAATGTTCATCAGAGACATGGAGAGAACCCCTTTTTCTAATTAACATGCGATTTTAGACAAATCCTCGAGCCTGCTCTAGGTGTGGCATCGCGCTAGCGGAATTCGGTATCATTCTTATATTAGAGCGCTCGTTAACGAGAGGCGTGTCTCTTGATCCGAAACTTCAATTCCGGTTGCGAATCTACTTCCGAAGGTGCCAGCGTGACGGTACACCACAGGTTCTGACAGATATATCGCCTGGCAGGCAGATAACTTAATAGGTTAAGTATAGTGGCCATTCTCCCCATACTCCATTTTCCCGATCCCCGTCTGCGTATCAAGGCGCAACCTGTGGAGCGGGTCGACGACTCTGTTCGAAAGCTTGTCGACGATATGCTCGAGACAATGTACGAGGCGCCGGGGATCGGCTTGGCCGCCCCACAAGTCAATGTTTCGAAAAGGGTAATAGTCATCGATATCTCCGATGATAAGAGCTCGCCGCTATGTCTCATCAATCCTGAGATCATTCGCCGGGACGGGATCGAGGAAATGGAGGAGGGATGCTTGTCGGTTCCGAGCATCTTTGAAAAGGTCGAGCGGGCTCGCCAGGTGACGGTGCGTTTCCTGGACCGTGATGGGAAATCGGTCGAAACGGCGGCCGACGAGCTGCTCGCGGTGTGCATTCAGCACGAAATCGACCACCTGGAAGGCAAGCTCTTCGTCGACTATCTATCCGAACTCAAGCGCCAGCGCATTAGAAAAAAACTCGATAAAATTCGGCGCCGAACAATGTAGCATCGGGCCGGGTAGTGCTGCGGGGCGCCGTTGACCAGTTCCAGCAGGCTCCCGACAGCGTCCTGAAAACCTGTTTGTCTCGCGTACCGCCCGCGGATTTTCAGCTCGCGACTAGCGAAAGGGTAACGTTTGAAAATCATTTTTGCAGGGACCCCGGAGTTCGCCCGCACCGCGTTAGCGGCGATCGTCGACCGCCATGAGGTTTGCGCCGTGTATACCCAACCGGATCGGCCCGCCGGTCGCGGCCGCAAGGTTGCAGCCAGTCCGGTCAAGCAGCTGGCAACACAGCTGGGGTTGCCTGTGCGCCAGCCTGAAACGTTGCGCGATCCGCGGGTGGTCAGCGAACTGGCTGCCTGGGACGCGGACATCATGGTGGTGGTCGCCTACGGGTTGATTCTCCCGCCGGCGGTGCTGGCCGTTCCTCGGCGGGGTTGCATCAATATCCATGCCTCGAGCCTGCCGCGCTGGCGCGGCGCGGCGCCCATTCAGCGCGCCATCATGGCGGGGGATACGACAACCGGAGTAACCATCATTCAGATGGACGCGGGGCTGGATACAGGCCCGATGCTGTGGCATGAGTCATGTCCGATCGAAGCGGACGAAACCGGCGGTTCGCTGCACGACAAGTTGGCGACGCTTGGCGCGCGGGCGGTGTTGGGCGCGATGGAACGTCTCGAGGCCGGTACGGCCGCGGCGCTGAAACAAGAAGATTCGCTGGCCACCTATGCGAAAAAGCTCGAAAAGGACGAGGCCTGGATTGACTGGTCGCAGGACGCGGTCACCATCTGCCGCAAGATTCGAGCGTTCAACCCCTGGCCCATCGCGCGTTTCAAGCTCAATGCCGACAGGGTCGTGCATGCATGGTTCGCCCAACCGCTGGATCAGCATGTGATGGCCGATCCTGGCACCGTCGTGATGGTGTCCAAGGCCGGTGTCGATATCGCTTCCGCCCATGGTGTCGTGCGCCTGACTCAAGTCCAGTCGCCCGGTGGGCGGCCGATGGCGGTTGCCGATTGGCTCAACTCGCAGCATCTTGATAGCGGCACGCGGTGCGGTTAGCCTCTGTCCCCCTTTGGCACGTCTTGAGACTCAGTAGGAGCACGTTATGCAGGCCCGACTTGCGGCGGTAAACGTCGTCAGCGCCGTTGTCGATGACGGTCGATCGCTCAGTGCGCTGCAGGACGTATTTGACGCAGTCGATCCGTCGCGCGACCGCGCGCTGGCCATGGAGCTTTCCTACGGCGTGTTGCGCTGGCGGTGGCAGCTCGACGGAATCGCGCACCGCCTGCTTAGCAAACCTCTGCGTCGCCGCGACCGGGACGTCATGCTGTTGATATGGGTCGGCATCTACCAGCTTCTGCATATGCGCATTCCCCCTCACGCCGCGGTGACGGAAACGGTGAACGCCGTCCGAGCCATGGACAAGGAATGGGCTGCCGGCCTGGTGAATGCGTGTTTGCGGCGATTCGTGCGCGAACGCGACGGGTTGCTGGCCCAGGCCGATCAAGCGGATGAGCAAGCGCTTTCCTATCCCCGGTGGTGGTTGGCGCGATTGCGTCGCGATTGGCCCGCGCAATGGCGCGAAATCGCGGAAGCCGGCAACCGGCGCGCGCCGATGACATTGCGAACGAACAAACTCCGGATCGAGCGGGAACAGCTGTCGGCCCGCTTGACGGAGGCCGGCCTGTCCCATGCGCTGTGCGCTTATTCGTCGGATGGGATCCGCCTCGATGAACCCGTCGACGTGGCGAAGATTCCCGGATTTGTCGACGGCAGTTGTTCTGTTCAGGACGAAGCGGCCCAGCTTGCGCCAGGCCTGCTGGACCTTGGTCCCGATCAGCGCGTGTTGGATGCATGCGCCGCACCGGGAGGGAAAGCCTGTCACCTGGCGGAATGCTCGCCACGGTCGCAGGTCGTTGCGGTCGACATCGATGCTGTCCGCATGCGGCGCGTGGACGAAAATGCCGCGCGGTTGGGCGTGGCCCTCCGCAGTACCGTGGGTGACGTGGCGAAGCCGGCACAATGGTGGGATGGGCAGCTCTTTGATCGCATGCTGCTCGACGCGCCCTGTTCCGCAAGCGGCGTGGTGCGGCGTCATCCCGATATTAAATCCTTACGACGTGACGAGGATATCTCCGCATTAGCCGTCACGCAGCAGGACCTGTTGGAGAATTTATGGCCGTTGCTCAAGCCTGGGGGTATCCTGTTGTACGTTACGTGTTCTGTGTTTCGCGAGGAAAATGACGCCGTTGTCGCGCATTTCCTGGCGGGGCACCCTGGTGCCATGGAGTACCCCATCGATAGCCAATGGGGGAATAAACTGGCGGTCGGACAACAGATCTTGCCGAGCGAGCAGATGATGGATGGTTTTTATTTCGCGCGGCTGGTTAAGCGATAACAACAATGGTGGTCACCGCATACATCCACGGCCGAAGCAGGAGCTGGCGCGTCATGGCGGCCGCGCTGTTGGCGCTGGTCGTGTCCGGTGGCGCTGCGCGGGCCGACTTTTCGGTGCGCAGTGTTGACGCGGACTGGGTCGACAACATCTATCAGATCGACGCTCGCCTCGGGTTGGATCTCAGTCCGCAGGCCATCGAGGCGCTGCACAAAGGCGTCACGCTGGCCATCGTCATCGACATCGACGTGGAGCGCTCTCGGCGTTATTGGCTGAACGAGAGCATCGCCTCCCTCGAGCAGCGTTACCACCTGAGTTATCACGCGCTTTCCGACCAATACGTGGTGTCCTACATCAACACCGGCGTGCAGCTCAACTTTCCGTCGTTGCAAGGGGCCCTGGATGTGATCGGCACCGTTATGGACCTCCCTATTTTCGATCGTCAGCTGGTGGAGGACGATAGCGTCTACCGTGCTTCCCTACGGGTACGCCTCGATATCAGCGAATTGCCGGCCCCCTTGCGCGTCATGGCGTATGTAAGACCCGGCTGGCGTCTCTCCAGCGATTGGCATACATGGACTTTGAACAAGTAAAACGAAGCGGCCCCAGGGTCTGGCACGCTCTGCTGTTGTTGGCCATGCTCGCGCCGTCGCTTTACTTTTTGCACATCGTCGCCCAGGAGCCGCAGCGTTTCAGCGCCCTCTATCCGTGGCTGCTGGTGCTTGCCATCGTCGAATCGCTGCTGCTGCTGCTGCTGATCAGCGTCAATATTTGGCGATTGGTGCGCCAGTATCGCAGCCGCGCCACCGGTTCGCAGTTGAGTGTGAGGTTGATTCTCACGTTCGTTGTGCTGTCCGTCGTTCCCGTATCCGTCGTGTATTATTTTTCCTTCGATTTCCTTGGTCGCGGCATCGAAAACTGGTTCGATGTGCGGGTCGAGAACGCCCTGACCAGCGCGCTCAAGCTGAGCCGGGCGGCGTTGGACGAGCGAATGCGCGATCAGCTTAAGGCGACCCAGCGCATGGCGACCGCGGTTTCGACGCTTCATCCCAGCGAACTGGCCTTTCGCCTGGATGAGTTGCGGGAGCAAAGCGATGCGCTGGAGCTGACGGTGCTGACCTATTCGGGGCGCATCGTTGCGGCGAGCAACATCAACCCCACGATCATCGTGCCGAACCTGCCCCACGAGACGATCTTGCAGCAGCTTCGGCAGGGGCGCGACTATGTGGGCGTCGATCCGATCGGGGGCCGTCTGCAAGTGCGCACGGTTGTTCGAATACCGGCATACGATCCTCTTCACGAACAATGGGTGATGCAGTTGCTGGCGCCCCTGACCGAACGCATCAGCGAGTTGGCCGAAGAGGTTCAGCAAGGTTACGCCCAGTATGAGGAATCGTCTTACCTGCGCGAACCGCTGAAATTCAGCTTTCTGTTGACCTTGTCTTTGGTGTTGTTGCTGACGTTGTTAGGGGCGGTGTGGGCCGCATTTTACTCGGCGCGACGCTTGGTGGAGCCGATTCGCGTGTTGGCGATCGGGACGCGCCTTGTCGCTTCGGGCGACTACGGGAAACGGCTGCCCCTTACCAGCAACGACGAACTGGGCGTGTTGGTTCAGTCGTTCAACGATATGACCCAACGCATCGCGCAGGCCCGGGACGAGGCCGAGCGCAGTCAGCGCCGTGCGGAAAGCCAGAAAACCTATCTCGAAGCGGTGCTCGGACGGCTGTCTTCGGGTGTGCTCGTGTTGGATAGTCAGCGCGTGCTGCGCACCACCAACGCGGCGGCCAATCACATATTCGGGTTCGACCTGAACGAGTTGATCGGCGTTTCGATCGATGACGTGGGAAAGCGCTATCCGCTCTTCAATCACTTCATCATCGCCATCATGCCGTACTTGGTCAGCGATCGTCCCGAGTGGCGCGAGGAGATCACGTTTTTCGGCGCCTCGGGGCGGCAAGTGCTGCTGTGCCGCGGCGCGGCGCTGGTGCGCGATCGCAGTTTTTCCGGTCATGTCATCGTGTTCGACGACGTGACCAAGCTGGTGCAGGCACAGCGCGACGCCGCATGGGGCGAGGTGGCGCGCCGTCTGGCTCACGAAATCAAGAACCCGCTTACGCCGATTCAGCTTTCGGCCGAGAGACTGCGCCATAAATTTTTGGCCACGATGGACAGCGCCGACGCGTCCGTTCTGGACCGTTCGACTAATACCATTGTTCAGCAGGTCGAGGTTCTCAAGGAAATGGTCAAGGCATTCTCCGAGTACGCGCGGCCGCCCGCGATGAAGTTGAGCAAGGTCGACATCAATGCCTTGTTGGAGGAAGTGCTCGATCTTTACCGAGGCGATCCAAATCTCGAAATTCGCACCCATCTGTCATCATCGCTGCCGTCCATTGAGGCCGATCCCGGGCGCATCCGACAGTTGATCGTAAACTTGATAAAGAACGCGCTCGAGGCGCGCTCCGAAGCGTCGCGGCTCGATGTCGACATTTTCACGCGTGTTGCCGAAGATGCCGGCTATCCATTGGTTGAGCTGATTCTGGAAGATTCCGGATCCGGGGTGCCGGAGGAACTGATCGGCCGCATCTTCGAACCGTACGTGACGACCAAGCCGAAGGGCAGCGGTTTAGGATTGCCGATCGTCAAGAAAATCGTGGAAGAACATGGCGGCGCGATTCGGGTGGAGAATCGCGAGCAAGGCGGCGCCCGCGTCGTGGTTCGGTTGCCTGTCGAGGCCTTCGTGGCCAGAACATTGGACGATGATGAGCGATCGGTGCTTGACGCGGCGAGCCCGGTGGGACGGTATCCAGCCAACGAAAGAGAATGAGTTCACGCTTATGAGCAAAGCCCATGTACTGGTTGTCGATGACGAGAAAGACATCCGCGAGTTGGTGAAGGAAATCCTCGAGGACGAAGGTTACGATGTGAGTCTCGCGGAAGGCGGCGAGGCGGCGCGCAAGGCCCTGCAGCACCGTCGCCCCGATCTGGTGTTGCTGGATATTTGGATGCCCGATGTGGACGGCATTACCTTGCTCAAGGAATGGGCCCAAGGCGGGCGGGCGGACTTTCCCGTGATCATGATTTCGGGGCACGGCACCGTGGAAACCGCGGTCGAGGCGACGCGATTGGGCGCCTACGATTTCCTGGAAAAGCCGCTGTCCCTGGCCAAGCTTTTGCTGACGGTGCGGCGCGCGCTCGAGGCGGATCGATTGCGCTTTGAGAATCTCGGCCTGCGGGCGCAAGCACGTCCTTTGACCGAACCGACGGGCGGGGCGGAAGTCACCAAAAAGCTTCGCGATCAATTGACGCGCATCGCCAAGACCGATGCCTGGGTCTTGATTCAAGGCGAGGCGGGCACGGGCAAAAAGGTTTGCGCGCGGTTCATTCACGCAAACAGCGCGCGTGCCGAAGGTCCGATCATCGACGTCGGGGTCGGATCCCTCACCCGCGAAAACGCAGCCATGGAGCTGTTCGGTTGCGAGGAAAGCGGCCAGATCCATTACGGTCGCCTTGAGCGAGCGAACGGGGGAACGCTGTTTCTCGATGAAATCGGCGACATGGATCGCGAGATACAAGCGCGTTTGCTCGGCGTGCTGCAAACGCGTTCGTTTCGGCGCGTGGGCGGAACGGAGGCGGTGCAGCTTGACGTGCGGATCATTGCCGCGACCCGCAAGGATCTTGCCCAAGCGGTTGCTGAGAGTCGTTTTCGCGAAGACTTGTACTACCAGTTGAACGTTGTGCCCGTACACGTGCCGCCGCTGCGCAGTCGCCGCGAAGACGTGCCGGAGTTGTTGAACTATTATGTAAGTGAGTTCGCCGAGCGCGATGGTTTGCCGTATCGATCGTTTTCGTTCGCGGCGCAGAATCGCTTGCGCAACTACGACTGGCCCGGCAATATACGTGAACTCAAAAACCTGGTGCAGCGAATGTTAATCCTCGGGTCGGGGCCGGTAATTGAGGTAGAAGAAGTGGAGGCGGCGCTGGGGCAGTTGAGCAAGCCAGGTCGAACTCAGGCCGGTTTTAACTACGACATGCCGCTGCGGCAAGCGAGAGAGCTGTTCGAACGCGCATATTTTGAGCACCAATTGCAGGAGGCGGGCGGCGCCATCAGTACGGTGGCCAAGAACGCGGGCATGGAACGAACTCACTTGTATCGAAAACTCAAGGCCTTGGGCATCGGGTTGAAAGAGGACGGAAAGAGTTGAAGCGCCTTTCGCCGAGAGCGATCCGAAAGTTACGATCAAAAGAATAATCGCGAGGCAAAGCGCGCGTACACGGTGAACCATCACCGTGTTCACTTGCCAGCTTCCGACTTGGAGTCATCGGCTATGATCCAACGCATCCGAGTACATTGTCCGAGCAGCGGCGCGGTTGGGATGAAACCGCCCAGGGGCCGGCAGTGAAAATCATCATCCTCGGCGCCGGCCAGGTCGGCTCGTCCGTGGCCGCGAACCTCGCCAGCGAAGCGAACGATATTACGGTCGTCGATACGGACGTTAAGCGCCTCGAG
Source organism: Pseudomonadota bacterium (assembly GCA_021821045.1). Lineage (GTDB taxonomy): Bacteria > Pseudomonadota > Gammaproteobacteria > JAADHS01 > JAADHS01 > JAKACW01. Next base: position 25,566 of record JAKACW010000003.1, on the reverse strand, counting down.
GCCCTGCAAGACCGCCTGGATATCCGCACGATTTCCGGCCAAGCTTCGCACCCTGACGTGCTGCGCCGCGCCGGCGCCGAAGATGCGGACATGATCCTGGCCGTCACCAACAGCGATGAAACCAATATGATCGCCTGCCAGGTGTCGTATACCTTGTTTCACACGCCGACCAAGATCGCGCGGGTTCGATCCGCCGAGTACCTGGATCATCCGGAACTCTTTAGTCAGGAAGCCCTGCCCGTCGATGTGCTGATCAGTCCCGAGCAGGAAATTACTGACTATGTGCAGCGTTTGATCGACTATCCGGGCGCGCTGCAGGTGCTGGACTTCGCCGGCGGCAAAGTCCAGCTTGTGGCGATCAAAGCCTACTATGGCGGGCCGCTCGTCGGTCATCAGCTGAAAACGCTCAAAGAGCACATTCCCGGCATCGACACGCGCGTGGCCGCGATTTTTCGCCGCGGCAAACCCATACACCCCGAGGGCGATACCATCATCGAGGCCGACGATGAGGTCTTTTTCATCGCCGCGCGCAAGAACATTCGCGCCGTCATGAGCGAGTTGCGCCGCCTGGATAAGCCCTGCAAGCGCGTCATTTTGGCCGGCGGTGGCAATATCGGAACGCGGCTGGCAAAAGCCTTGGAAAGCCGCTACCAGGTCAAAATCATCGATCATAACGCCGCCCGGGCGAGCGTGATCTCCGAACAGTTGGAGCGCACCATCGTGCTGTTGGGCGACGCGGCGGACGAAGAGCTTTTGATCGAGGAGAACATCGAGAACACGGACGTGTTCTGCTCGCTCACCAATGATGACGAAGCGAACATCCTATCGGCCATGCTCGCCAAGCGCTTGGGCGCGCGCAAGGTTATGGCGCTGATCAATCGCGCCGCCTATGTCGATTTGGTGGAAAGCGGGGAAATCGACATCGCTGTTTCTCCCCACCAAGCCACGATCGGCAGTCTGTTGGCCCATGTGCGGCGCGGAGACGTCGTGGTCGTTCACTCGTTGCGCCGCGGCGCGGCGGAGGCCATTGAGGCGATTGCCCATGGCGACAGAAAAACTTCGAAAGTCGTCGGCCGCGCCATCGAGGAGATCAAGCTTCCGCCCGGGACGAGCATCGGGGCGGTGGTGCGCGGCGATGAGGTGCTGATCGCGCATCACGACACGGTTATCGAAGCGGAAGATCACGTAATTTTGTTTGTGGTAGACAAGCGCCGCATCACCGACGTGGAACGATTGTTCCAGGTTGGGGTGACGTTCCTCTAACTCGAACCCAAAGCGAGTCCTGGCGGGTGCAAAGACAAGCGATCCAACGCATTCTGGGTTTGCTGTTGATGGTGTTTAGCGTGGCCCACCTGCCGCCCATGGCGGTGTCGTGGTTCTATCACGACGGCGCTGCCACGCCATTCGCCGTTGCTTTGGCCGTGACGTTGATCACCGGCGTTGTGATTTGGCTTCCCGTTCGCAGCTTCAAGAACGAACTGCGCCTGCGCGACGGTTTTTTCGTCGTGGTCATGTTTTGGACGGTGCTGGGACTTTTCGGGAGCCTGCCGTTGGTGTTGTCGCCGACGCCTCAGATGTCGGTGACCGACGCCGTATTCGAATCGATGTCCGGGCTGACCACGACAGGCGCGACCGTTTTGGTCGGCATCGACACCCTTCCCCAGTCCATATTGTTTTACCGGCAGCAGTTGCAGTGGATGGGCGGCATGGGGATCATCGTGTTGGCGGTCGCCATATTGCCCATGCTGGGTGTCGGGGGCATGCAGCTCTATCGGGCGGAAACGCCCGGCCCCATGAAAGACAACAAACTCACCCCGCGTATCACGGAGACGGCGAAAGCGCTCTGGTACATTTATCTTGGGCTGACCGTCGCATGCGCCGTGGCCTATTGGCTGGGCGGCATGACCTTGTTCGATGCGATTTGCCACAGCTTTTCGACGGTGGCGATCGGGGGATTCTCGACCCACGATGCAAGCATGGGGTTTTTCAATAGCCCGCTGCTGGAAGCGATCGCGGTCGTGTTCATGCTGTTGTCGGGGGTGAATTTCGCGCTGCACTTTCTCGCTTGGCGTGCATTCAGTCTGCGCCCCTATCTGGGCGACCCGGAGTTTCGCACCTACGCGATCGTTTTGGTGTTGGTGGCGTTGGTCAGTGCCGGCTACCTCTTCTTGTCCGGGTTCTACGAAAGTCTGCCGATGGCGGTGCATCACGGGGTGTTTCAAGCCGTTTCGATCGGCACGACGGCCGGTTTCACGACGGCCGAGTATTTTGCGTGGCCCGGCTTTTTGCCGATCCTGCTGCTGTTGGTCAGCTTCATCGGCGGATGCGCGTGCTCCACGGGCGGCGGAATGAAGGTCATTCGTGTGCTGTTGCTGCTCAAACAGGGTGCGCGCGAGATCGTGCGGTTGATCCATCCCAAGGCGCAAATCCCCGTCAAGATTGGTACCAAAGTCATGAGCAACAAGGTGGTCGATGCCGTTTGGGGATTCTTCTCGCTGTACATTGCTTCGTTCTGCGTCATGTCCATCGTTCTCGCGGCAACCGGCTTGGATTTCGTCACCGCATTTTCTGCGGTTGCCGCGTGCATGAACAATCTCGGTCCGGGACTGGGGGAGGTTGGCGCCAATTATGCGTCTATCAATATCACGGCGAAATGGGTGCTTTGTTTTGCGATGCTGCTCGGTCGCTTGGAGATTTTCACCTTGTTGGTGTTGTTTACGCCCAACTTTTGGCGGCGATGATCATGCAGGAGAAGTGGGACAATATTTATTCTGAAAAGTCGGGGGAACCCGCTCCGGCGCGCGTGCTCGCCGAAAATGCCCATCTGTTGCCTACGTCGGGTGCCGCGCTGGATTTCGCGTGCGGTCTTGGGGCGAACGCCCTATTCCTGGCTCGGCGCGGACTAAACGTTACGGCATGGGACATCTCGCCGGTGGCAATTCAAGGCATCATGACCCGTGCCAGTGCGCAGGGGCTTGCGGTGCGAGGCGAAGTACGGGACGTAACTCTTCAACCGCTGCCGGAAAGTGCATTCGACGTCATCGTCGTCGCGCATTTTCTCGATCGATCTCTCACCGCTGCATTGGCGAAAGCCCTCAAGCCGCAAGGGTTGCTGTTCTACCAGACTTTTTCAAAAAGCCGGGTGGATGACTCCGGCCCCCGTAACCCCGAGTTTCGCCTCGACGATAACGAACTTCTGCGGCTGTTCGAATCGTTGCGGGTGGTCGTTTATCGCGAGGAAGGCAGTATCGGCGACGCGACCCAAGGATTCCGCAACTACGCCCTGTTGGTGGCGCAAAAGCGGTAGCGGAAACCCTATGTCAATCATCGATCGATTCAATGCAATGATTGCCGCGGGCCAGGATAACGCGACGCTGCGCTTCGGTCTGGCCAATGCTTATTTGTCCTCGGGGGATCCCGGGAGAGCAATCGAGCATTTCCGCCAGGCGCTGGTTTTCGATGAAGGCTATTCCGCCGCTTGGAAGGGATTGGGCAAAGCACTGGTCGCACTGGGTGACAATGATGGAGCGGCCGAAGCCTATCGCCGTGGAATCGAAATTGCCGAGGCCAAGGGCGATGTTCAAGCAGCGAAGGAAATGAAAGTCTTCCTCAAGCGCCTCGGAAACATTTGACCATGTCGCTGCAGCGGCGCGGTGAAACGTCCACTGATGTGACAGCCTTTTCCGAGCGACGGTAACGTGTGATTTCGCGGCCCAGCAGCTCTTTCCTCTATGGCTAGTAAATCGAGCCTTCCCCCGCTGGCCGCGTCTTAAAGCGTTTATATGCCCAAAGGTACTGAGCCGGGGCCGTTGCGATTGCTTGCTCGATTTGGGCGTTCAGCGCCGCGAGGGAGTTGTCCAGCGGCGCTTCGCTTATGGCGGAATCCGCCGGGAAACAGTGCAAGCGAAATCCCTCTCCCTTGGGTAAGCGCTCGGCGAACGCAAAAATCACCCGCGCGCCGGTTTTGTGCGCCAAGCGCGACAGCAATGTCATCGTGTTGGCGGAATGCCCAAAAAACGGCGCAAACAGGCCGTTGCCCTTGCCGGGGTCCTGGTCGGGCAATATGCCCACGACCTCGCCGCGGTTGAGCGCCGTGAACAGCGCGCGTACGCCCTTGGAGCTGGTCGGGGCCAATCGCGCTCCGAAACGCGAGCGGCTGCGGCACAAAAAAGGTTCGAGATTCGGACGGTGAGGCGGTCGGTAGAGCACCGTTACGGGATAGAGGCTGGAATAGAACAGGCCAACCAGTTCCCACACGGCAATGTGCGGTGTAATCACCAACAGGCCGCGGCCGTCCTTGTAGGCATCATGGAACAACCGGCAGCTTTTGCTCTCCTGGATCAAGGCGAAGAGCTTGTCTTTCGGCCACAGCCAAATGGCCCCCGCTTCGGCGATGGTTTTGCCAAGTTCGCGCAGGGAATCCCGCGATAGGCGTTGACGCTGTTGCGCCGTCAAATGTGGGAAGCAAGCGTCGATGTTGGCGCGCACCGTGGCGCGCACCCGGTTCGGGACGGCGTTGAGCGCAGCACCCCCGATAGCGCCGAGAAATTGGATCACGCGAAGCGGTAGACGAGAGGAGACCTGGAGAAAGGCGAGAAACGCCCGCAGGCGCAACTTATCGGCGAAAAGCACTCATTTTTCCTATACGTTTTGGTTTTCGGTATCATATCCCACCTTGCGCTCGCGCGTGAGATGGCGATACTACTGAGAACTTAATTCAACCAAGGTTTGATATGTCAGCGACCACCCCAACAGCGGCCCGCCTGGAAGCATTGCTCCAAGAGCGCATTTTACTGCTCGATGGCGCGATGGGCACCATGATCCAACGCTACAAGCTCGAGGAAAAGGACTATCGGGGCGAACGGTTCGCGAGTTATCCGCGGGACCTCAAAGGCAATAACGATCTTTTAGTCATCGTGCGGCCCGACATCATTCAGGCCATCCACGAGGCCTATCTGCAGGCCGGCGCCGACATCATCGAAACGAACACCTTCAACGCCACCTCGGTGTCCATGGCCGACTACGGCATGCAGAATCTGGTGCGCGAGATCAACATCGCGGCGGTCGAAGTCGCGCGCCGCGCCGTGGACAAATTCAGCACGCCCGACAAGCCGCGATTTATTGCAGGAGCGATCGGGCCGTGCAACCGTTCCGCGTCGGTGGTGGTGGACGTGGACCGGCCCGACTACCGCAATATTACTTTTGACGAGTTGGTGACGGCTTACAAGGAGCAGGTCGATGCGCTGCTGGACGGCGGCGTCGACATCCTGCTGATTGAGACGATATTCGATACGCTCAACGCCAAGGCTGCCGTATTCGCTGTGAAGGAAGTATTCGAGCAGAAAGGCCGCAAAGTTCCGGTGATGATCTCCGGCACCATTACCGACGAAGCGGGGCGAAATCTATCCGGTCAGAATGTCGAGGCATTCTACAACGCGTTGCGCCATGCGGACCCGATTTCCATCGGCCTGAACTGCGCCTTCGGCCCGGAGAAGATGCGCCCCTATCTGGAAGAGTTGTCCACAATCTGCGAGGTGCGGGTTTCGGCGTACGCCAATGCCGGCTTGCCTAACGAGTTCGGCGAGTTCGATTTGGAGGCCCAGGCCATGGGCGCTCAAATCGGCGAGTGGGCCGACAGCGGATTTCTGAATATCGTCGGCGGCTGCTGCGGCACGACGCCGGAACACATCAAGGCCATGGCGGCGAATGTTGCCGGCAAGGCGCCGCGTGTGGTGCCCAAGCGCGAGCCGGCGCTGCGGCTTTCGGGACAAGAGGCCTTCAATGTCACGGTTGACTCGTTATTCGTAAATGTCGGCGAGCGCACTAACGTGACCGGTTCCGCACGCTTCAAACGCCTCGTGCTCGACGGCAAGTACGACGAAGCATTGGAAGTGGCACGGCATCAGGTGGAGAACGGCGCGCAGATCATCGACGTCAACATGGACGAAGCCATGTTGGACGGCGAGGCCGCCATGCGAACGTTCTTGAATCTGGTCGGCGCCGAACCGGACATCGCGCGCGTTCCCGTGATGGTTGACTCCTCGAAGTGGAGCATCATCGAATCGGGCCTGAAGTGTTTGGCCGGCAAAGGTATCGTGAATTCCATCAGCCTTAAGGAAGGCGAGGAATCGTTCCTGCACCATGCCAAATTGTGCCGGCGTTACGGCGCGGCGGTGATCGTCATGGCCTTCGACGAGAAGGGCCAAGCAGACACTTATCAGCGCAAGACCGAGATCTGCGCCCGAGCCTACAAGCTGCTCACCGAGAAAGTCGGACTCCCGGCCGAGGACATCATTTTCGATCCCAATATCTTCGCCATCGCCACTGGCATCGAAGAGCATGATAACTACGGTGTCGATTTCATCGAGGCGACGCGCTGGATCAAGAAAAACCTGCCCCATGCGCGGGTGAGCGGCGGCGTTTCCAACGTGTCGTTCTCGTTTCGCGGCAATGATGCGGTGCGCGAAGCCATCCACGCCGTTTTTCTTTATCACGCTATCAAAGCCGGCATGGATATGGGGATCGTCAACGCCGGCCAGTTGGCGGTCTACGACGATCTTCCGGAGGAATTGCGCGAGCGGGTCGAGGACGTGGTGCTGAACCGCCGCGCCGATGCGACCGACCGGCTGTTGGAAATCGCGGACAAATACCGCGCCGGCGGAGCAAAGGCCGCCAAGGGCGAGGATCTGGCGTGGCGCGAATGGCCCGTCGCCAAACGTCTGGCCCATGCGCTCGTTCACGGTATCGACAAGTTTGTCGAAGAGGACGCGGAAGAGGCCCGCCAGGGCTTCCAGCGGCCGATTCAAGTCATCGAAGGGCCGCTCATGGACGGCATGAACGTTGTCGGCGATTTGTTCGGCGAGGGCAAGATGTTTCTGCCCCAAGTGGTCAAGAGCGCACGCGTAATGAAAAAGGCCGTTGCGTACCTCATTCCGTATATCGAGGCGGAGAAGGCCCAGCTCGCCGACAGCCGGCCGAAAGGCAAAGTGCTCATGGCTACGGTGAAGGGTGACGTGCATGATATCGGCAAGAACATCGTGGGTGTTGTCCTGGGCTGCAACAATTACGAGGTCATTGACCTTGGCGTCATGGTACATGCCGAAAAAATCCTGCGCACGGCACGGGAGGAGAACGTCGATATCGTCGGTCTGAGCGGTCTGATTACGCCTTCCCTAGAAGAAATGAGTCACGTGGCGAAGGAAATGGAGCGGCAGAAGTTTACCGTTCCCCTGCTCATCGGCGGAGCCACGACGTCGCGGGTTCATACGGCGGTGAAGATCGCGCCCAATTATTCCGGCGTGACGGTTTATGTCAAGGACGCATCGCGGGCGGTGGGCGTGGCGTCGAATCTGCTGAGCGACGAACTAAGAGACGACTTCGTCATTCAGGTACGCAAGGACTATGACGAGGTCCGCGCGCGTCACGCGGGCAAGCAAAGCCGCGTGGCGTGGCTGACCTTGGAGCAAGCCCGCGCCAATAAGTTTAAAGCCGACTGGAGCGCATATAAGCCGACGAAGCCAAAGCAACTGGGGCTCACTCAATTTGCCGATTACTCTCTGGCGGAACTGGTGCCATATATCGACTGGACGCCGTTCTTTCATGCCTGGGAATTGGTGGGCTCCTATCCGTCGATCCTCAAAGACGCGGTCGTGGGCAAGGAAGCCGGCCGTTTATTCAATGACGCTCAAGCTATGCTCAAGCGTTTGGTGGATGAAAAGGCGATCAAGGCGCGAGCGGTGTTCGGCCTGTTTGCGGCCAACGCGATCAACGACGATGACATTGCCGTGTACGCCGACGAAACGCGCAGCCAGCAGTTGACGGTGGTGCACACCCTGCGCCAACAAACGGAAAAGCCGCCCGGCCGACCGAATAATGCCTTGGCGGATTTCGTTGCGCCCAAGAACAGCGGCCTGGCGGATTACATCGGCTTTTTCGTCGTCACGGCGGGTGTCGGGGTCGATGAAATCGCCAAGGAATATGCCAAGGATCATGATGACTACAACAGCATCATGGTCAAGGCGTTGGCGGATCGGTTTGCCGAGGCGCTGGCGGAACGGCTGCACGAGCGGGTGCGTAAGGAGTTCTGGGGTTATGCCGCGGATGAAAAGTTGGACAACAACGCGCTGATCAAAGAGGAATACAAAGGCATCCGCCCGGCGCCCGGTTATCCTGCGTGCCCGGATCACACTGAAAAGCCGGAAATATTCCGTTTACTCGATGCTGAAGCAACAACCGGTGTCACATTGACCGAAAGCATGGCCATGTGGCCGGCGGCTTCCGTCTGCGGCTGGTATTTCGGGCATCCCGAGGCCCAGTACTTCGCAGTGGGCAAAATCAATCGCGATCAAGTCGAAGATTACGCCAAGCGAAAGAACATGTCCGTCGCCGACGTCGAGCGCTGGATGGCGCCCAATTTGGGCTATGAGCCGAGCTAATCCGTCGAACCGGGCGACACGTGGGTAAATGCACCCACGGTGCCGCCGGTTTTCATCAGTCAGTTCGTTATTAGTTTGTCGGGGAGGTCGTTGCCCCAGGCTGTGCTGGAATACCGCGAGGAGCGGGGGCGGTTGGCAAGCGAGTGATGGATTGGGCGAGATCGATACCTTCCAAGAAATCGTAGAGCTGCCGGTTCAGTTGCTCCCAATAGGGCTGAGTCGGCGCTTGCGTTTCATTGGAGGCGGCAAAGAATTCGCCTTCAGCGGGTGTCGCTTCTTCCGCTTTGTCCTCGACCGCACGAATAATATCCGCCAGCGAGATCAATTGCGGAGAACGGCCGAGACGGTAGCCGCCGCGACGTCCCCGAGTGCCTTGTACCAAACCTTCTTTGCGCAAGCGCGCGAAAATCTGTTCAAGGTAAGACAGCGAAATCCCCTGCGTTTGCGAGATGTCCGCGAGCGACAGTGGGTTTTTGCCGGTGTGCATAGCGAGGTTCATCATGGCCGTTATTGCATAACGGCCTTTTCCCGAGATCAACATATCACCCTCCTTTGGTGGCGTTACATCGGAAATATAATCACTTAAAAATCCAATATCGGATAAAAATCCTTAGTTCAATTATTAGACTTTAAAATTTCGTCTTTCAAGTTAGAAATTAATAAATTTCTAACGTACTTTCGATGAAAAGCGCCCCGCGGAGTTCGGATCGGTAGCCATAAAATCATGCAATTTCAAAGCGTTGAGATGAAACTTTGCGCTGTGTGAAGGTCGCGAGAGGACGCAAAAGAACATAAAAATATTTTTTTATGGGCGTGGAAAATAAATACGCGGCGAGCCAAATATCTGCGCGCAGGAAGTGTGGGTATTTATTGTGCGTCGAGCGAAGTAACCGTTATCGACGGCACAAAATAGATTTTTTCAAAGCTTCTCTTTAGAACGCGGCTCTCAAAGTGTTCCATGGTGATGGCCCCGGAGGGCGAAAAGCGGACCTTGTCGCCAGGTTCTACTTTCGTGATCCGCGAAGCAATCCATACCGACTTGCCTCCCATCTCCAGCTCGATATATGTCGTGTTGACGCCCGGTGCCTCAATGCTTGAAACAACGACACCCACGTGGTGGTTTGCGTCCCTCGTTTCCCCGACGATGTTGTCCAGCAAAGCAGCGCGTGTTCGTTTCGAATGAGCGTCGAGCGCAGATCCCGGCGGGCGATGCTCCTGCGCCCAACCATAAAGTTTCAACGCGTCGGCGACTTCCGCTGCGACGACGCCATGGGCGTTTTGAACAAGTGCCATGCAGGCGGCGGCGATGAGCATGCTTTTTTTCATGACGAGCGGGATAACCTTCCGTAAGCGCTCTTCGAGGATATGGAATCGTTCGCCGCCCGTGCATTCGGTTGGTTACCTACCGTTGCCCAAGGTCGTCCCTAACGTCACGGGTCAGTCTGAGCATCGCGGACAGGCCGTTCTACGAACAGCTCCTAGCGACCGATCTTACCTTCGGTGCCCGCGAATAGCCGCTGAATGTTGGTGCGATGCCGCCACACGACCAAAATACTTATGACGATTACCATCAAGATGAGTGACCCAGGTAACCGGAACGCAACGGCATAGAGTGGCGCGGCCAGCGTGGCCACGATGGCGGCGAGAGACGAGATCTTGAATAGCTTCGCGACCACCAGCCACGTCAGCGCGAGCATCAAGCCCAAGGGCCAGGATGCGGCAACGGTCACTCCGAAGGCGGTCGCGACACCTTTCCCGCCTTGGAATTTGAAAAACACCGGGAAAAGATGCCCAAGGACTGCGGCGATCCCAGCCAGCCCAATGGCCCAATCGGGTTGACGAAACGCGATCGCCGCAGCGACGGGGATGACTCCTTTGATAAAATCGCCGACCAGAGTAATGGCCGCCGCTTTCTTTCCACCGATGCGCAAAACATTAGTGGCGCCGGGGTTGAAGGAGCCCTCCGTGCGCGGATCCGGCAGCCCCATCAGGCGACACACAATGATCGCGCTTGAGACCGAGCCGATGGCGTACGCGAAAGCGATGAATAGCAAAGAGTCCATGAAGATAAAATGGCTAAGTGTGGGGGCGCGGCGCCGATAGGCGCATATGATAAGTTATGCACGTGCCAGTGCGAAAGAAAACTGATCGTTGCCGGAATCCGTGCGGCTTCAGCGAATTACTCTAGATTCTTTTTACAGACTTTTCATTAACGAGCGGGCTCGTCGACGCGAGCCCATCCGGACGATTGATGGATATTATCTACTTACGCGATCTCAGAATTGAGACAATCATCGGCATCTACGGTTGGGAGCGCCAAGTCAAACAAACGGTTGTACTCGATCTGGAGATGGCGGCGGATATTCGGCAAGCGGCCAGCAGTGACCGAATCGAAGACACACTTAATTATAAGGCCGTGGCCAAGCGGCTGATTCAGTTCGTCGAAGAAAGTCAATTCCAGTTGGTCGAGACCTTGGCTGAGCGGGTGGCGGCGATCGTGCTGAATGAGTTCGGCGTGGAGTGGGTTCGGTTGTGCGTCAACAAGCGCGGCGCCGTGCGGGGTGCCCGGGACGTGGGCGTGATAATCGAACGTCGGCGCACCGACAATGGCTGAGATCTTTATCAGCGTCGGAAGCAATATCAATCCAGAAACCAACGTTCGAGCCGCAATTGTCGCCCTGCGCGCCGCATTCTCGAACGTGAGAATTTCCCCCGTTTTCCGCAGCCAGGCTGTCGGATTCGACGGCGATGACTTTTTGAATCTGGTGGTCGCCGCTACGACCGACCTGACGCCGACGGCTGTTGCGTTACTGTTGCAGGACATCGAGAATCGCCACGGCCGTGACCGGCGCCAGCCTAAATTCAGCTCGCGAACGCTGGATCTGGATCTGCTGCTCTATGATGACGTTGTCTTGGCTGGCGGCGGATTGCAGCTTCCCCGCGGGGAAATCGAAAAATATGCGTTTGTCTTGGCGCCTCTGGCGGCCATCGCCGGTGACCGGCGTCATCCCGTAACCGGCCAGACCATTGACGCTATGTGGCGTTGCCTCGACAAGAGCCGGGAGCGACTGCAGGAAATCCCGTTTGCCTGGGAAGCGCCTTATTGATTGAGCGAACGGCCGCCGTCCACCGTCAGCACATGACCGGTGACGTAGGGGGCGTCGCGCAGCAGAAACACCACTGCCTTGGCAATGTCCTCCGGTGTTCCCTGGCGCTTCAGCGCGGTTCGACTGAGGATGTCCGCCGCGCGCTGGGGTTCCAAGCTCTCTCCCGGCCAGAGTATGGCGCCCGGGGCCACGGCATTGACACGAACATCGGGTCCCAAATCGCGGGCCAGCGCCTGAGTCAGCATGATCAGCCCGGCTTTGGCGGCGCTATACACCGGATGCAGCTTCATCGGCCGCACGCCATGGATATCCGCGATGTTGACGATGCTGCCTTTTGCCGCGCGCAATGCGGGCAGGGCGGCTTGCGACAAAAACAACGGCGCTTTGAGGTTGGTTCCCATGAGGTCATCCCAGTGGGATTCTTCGATTTCTCCCAGCGGGGTGGGATAGAATGTGGACGCATTGTTGATCAGCGCGTCCAGGCGCCCCCAGCGTCCGATTGCCTGGCGGGCCATTTGCGTCAGCGCGTGGGTATTCAACAAGTCACTCTGGATCAATTCAACGGAATCCGGACGAAGCGCTTCAAGTTCAGCCTTGAGATTTTGGGCCGCATTTTGGGAATGGCGATAGTGAATCACCACATTGAAACCCGCGCCGTGAACCGCCCGTGCGATCATTGCGCCGACCCGCTGCGCGGCGCCGGTGATGAGCGCCACGGAAACAGGCTGTTGTGCTTGTGAGACCATCAAATCGTCCGTTTTCGGTCCGAGAAACGAGTCAACATGATAAGACGCCCCGATTGTAGCTCTTTATCCTCCCAATTGCCTCCGCCCGGAGAGAGCGCAGCGGCCCACTGTGAGCGTTTGATTCAACGCTTGCGGAACGAGATCGCAGCGGGCGGTGGCGCGATTCCGTTTGGGCGTTTCATGGAATTGGCGCTTTATGCGCCGGGTCTCGGCTATTACACCGCCGGCAGCCGCAAGTTCGGCGACGAGGGCGATTTTGTCACCGCGCCCGAGATTTCGCCGCTGTTCGCGCGCTGTCTGGCACGCCAGATCGAGCAGATCTTGCCGCACACTCGGCAAGGCGAGATTTTGGAAATCGGCGCGGGAACCGGTGCGTTGGCCGCCCAGCTCATCGAGGCCCTTGCTGCCGCGGGCGTGACGATTTCCCGCTACCGCATTCTGGATGTCAGTGCCGATTTGCGGGAGCGGCAGCAGGAAAGGCTGCGCTCGTCCACGTTGATGCAGCAGGGCCGCATCGAGTGGCTCGATGAGTGGCCGCAAGCGCCATTCGAGGGCGTGGTCGTTGCGAATGAGGTTCTCGACGCCATGCCGGTGGAGCGTTTTCGCGTCGGCAGCGAGCGCATCGAACAAGCCTGGGTGGCATGGGAGGATGACCGCTTCGTGTGGCGGCATGTGCCGGCATCCGTGGAGCTGACTGCTGCCGTCACCGGGTTGGGCGGGGCGCTTGAGGATGGCTACACGTCGGAGATCAATCTTGCACTGGCACCCTGGTTCAAGAGCCTGGGCGCTTGTTTGAGCAAGGGCGCGGCGTTTTTTATCGACTACGGTTTTCCCCGCCACGAGTACTATCACCCGCAGCGCCACATGGGCACCCTGATGTGCCACTATCGCCACCGCGCCCACCCGGATCCGTTGGTGCTAACCGGCCTTCAGGACATCACCGCGCATGTCGATTTCACTGCCGTAGCTGAAGCGGGTGAGCAGGCCGGTTTGACTTTATTGGGATACACGACGCAGGCGAATTTTCTGCTGGGAACGGGATTGATATCGATGGTCGAACAGTCTGATCCGGCTGACGTCAAAGCCTATCTTGAGCTGACCCGGCAAGTGCAGAAACTGACCTCGCCAAGTGAGTTGGGCGAGCTGTTTAAGGTGATGGCGTTGGGACGGGGCATCGACGAGCCCCTGATTGGGTTCTCGATGCGCGATCTGCGCGGACGGCTATAGAGTGACGGGTGCGCGAGGAAAACTTTTGGTTGCTTTGCTGGCGGTGGTCGCGTCATGCGCCCAGCCGCCACCGCAGCAGCCGCCGGAAGTTAAGCGCTATGCATCGCCCTCCGGCGAAATCAACTGCCAAATTCCCTGGGTCTCTCCGGGGCTCTCAGTCATTGAAAACAGCGACATCGGCTATGAGAGCGTTGCATTCGTGATCGAGAACGGGTCAGTCCATACTGCGGAGCGCTTCGAAATTGCGCAGCATGCCTGGGCTGAGCCACCCAAGGCGGTTCCGGCGAAAAAGCGTCTGGAGCACATCCAGAAGATCTACCTGTCGCAAGTGTGGGTGCCTCGTTTTGAGGTCGTAGAAACACTGGTGACGGATGAGAGGAAATTGAATGATGCTCCCGGGCGCTTTATCGTCGTCAATGCCGAGCAGGGTCAAAGGGGCCAGCACTATGGCCTGTTGATGTTTGTCCGCGGCAGCTCACAGTACGTACTGCAGTATACGCATCCGTTGATTTGGGGCGAGAAAATGATCTTCGCCGCGCTGCAGGAGTTTTACGACAAGTGTGAATTCTAGGGTTGCGGTTTTTGCGACGCTTTTAATTCTTCCGCCAGCTCGTTTTCGATGCTTTCCAGTTCTTTGGCTTCCTTTTCCGAGTCCTCTTTGGAGTGAGTGAAAAGTCCGGCCAGACCGGAGAACAGTTTTCCCGTTGTCATGCCGACGATCGTTCCGACTCCGGGGCCCAGCAGCGATGTGCCCAATGCGCCGCCGAATACCGTACCGCCGGTGAGAGCCAGGTCGGGATTGTCGGTGTCGCCGCTGACGTTCAGAGGAACTGATACCAGCGACCCCGTGGAGCGCAAGCCAACCTCCAAGGACCCCTTGAGCTTATCGTCCGCCTCGATGTTCAGCTTGCCCCGTGCGTGCAGCGAGGGCGATTGAATCTCCAAGTTGGACAGTCGAATTCGATGGTCTTTTGCAAAGATGACCCCCGCGAGCTTGTCGAATTCGGTCTTGCTGTTTTCCGGATCCTTGGTCGAACGGCCATGACTCGCCTTCTCCAAGTCGGCCTTGTGAACGACGCCTTTTTCCACCAGGAATTGTCCGGCCAGCACGGGCGAGCTAAACAGGTCTTCGATCCGCGCATGCTGAAATTTCACGGCCAAGCGACCGGAAAAGTTGCCGCTTATGGACTTGTCATCGCGAAAGCCGCTCAGCAAGGGTTCGAGAGCGATCTTCTCGGCGTCGATCAATCCAGCCAAGCGCCACTGATCCGCCCATTCGAAGTGGGCGTTGCGCGCCAAAAAGCGTCCCCCATAGCCGCCGAGCGTCAGTGTTTCGAATCGGATCGATGAATTTTCCAAATGAAAGCGCGCCGCGGCATTGTGGAACTCTAGCCAAGAGGCATTTTTGGCCGCAGCATTTTGTTCGTCGATTTTGGGAACTGTGCCATCGGTGATTTGCACTTGGCCTTCGACGACGGTCGACGCGAGCAACGCCTCGGCGGATTCGCCCTGCATTGCGACCTTGAACTGCCCCGTCGTTTCTCCGGTCACGTAAGGCGGAAGGTCGAGCAACGCCAGAATGTCGTGCACCTGAATCTGGCGCGATTTGAGTTGTCCGGCAAATTTCCACTGCGGCAGCCAAGCGAGAGTGACATCGCTGCCGAGCAGTTCGCCGCCGTAACCCTTCGCGTGAAGCGATTTGGCATGCACTTGGTTTTCGTCGAACGCCCCATCGATTTCCACTTCCGACAATTCGATCCACGGCTGGCGAATTCCAGGCTGGGTTTTCTTCGGCGAATAGTCAAAAAGGCGGGCATTGGTGAGATGCGCCTTGCCGCGGATTTCCGGCGCATCGAACAAGTGCTTGATGTCGCGATGGACGAACTTGAGCTGTAAGTCGCTGCGCAGAATTCCGTCCAGTGGCGCCTGGGGAACAAATCGCTCCAAGAGGCTCGCCACGCTGACGCCGTCGGTGACCAGACCGCCTTTGATTTCCCAGCCATTGGCCCACTGGATGTCCATTTCCGGGCTTTTGAATGTTCCATCATAAGCCTGCGCTTCAAGATTGGAGAAACGCACGCCGCGATTCGACAATACCGCCTGGGTCTTGAGGTTCGAAAAGTGAAACATGGGCCTTTTGCCGTAGATCGCGCCATTTTGGAGTTCCACATTGGCATTGATATGGACATCGGCCAGTAAATCGCGCAACGACGGCCCCTTGAACCAGAAATCGAAATCACCGTTAGCCGTGCCCGTTACCGTATGGTAGCCGACCAGGGAATTTATCGGATCGAGGCTGACGTGGCGGGCGTTCCATTTGCCGCGCGCCTGCCAGGTTCCGTCATACCATTCCATGACGAAGTCGCCATCCGCTCTGCCGCCATAGGCGTCCACTTGCAGGGTAAACACGTTTACCGTGGCGCCGCTCCACACCCCGTGGGCGCTCAGATTGTCGATAAACAACGGTGGCCCCACCGGAGGGGTCAAGGTCTGGGCTGCGACCTCAAAGTCGAGTCCTTCGGGAATGGGTGTGATGTCGACCTTCAGGTGATCATCCAGCATGGCCAAGCTGAGTGAGCGAAAGCCATATTCTCCGCCAAATTTGCCATCGAAACGGAATGGCCCGATGAGTCTGTTATCGTGCGTGCGCACGGTGATGGAATCGGCGGAAATCTGTCCGAGGCCGATCCAGGCCGGCGCCGCGTTCTCGCCGGATTGCATCGTTTGCCATTCCTCCACGAACGACTCGATGAATGCCTGGTTCGTTGAGAAGCCGGAAAAATGAACGCGCTGGACCGTGACTTTCTTATCCAAGAGATCTTCTGGGTCGAGCCAGATCTGGATGCCTGAAATCACCGCTTCGCCCTTGCGCTTGGGCGACCACACGGTCACGTTCGTGCCGGCCAAATGAGGGAACGGCAACAGTTGATAGCCCAACTGACCAATGCGAACCTCGCGCCCGAGGGACTTGGAGATAATGCTTTCCAGGTTCGGTTTGTACGTGTCAACGGGGATCGCGAACGGAATCGAGCCGATCACAAAAAGGGCGGCCGCAAGCAATGCTCCAAGCCCTAGTAGCTTTTTCCACATACCGTTACTGCGACTGAGCGAAAGCCCATGTACGCCCGTTGTTTGTTGTCGCGCCTCGCGCTTGCGGCGAAACGTCATTCTGATATCGACAGCCTTGGGCGGGTTATTCTGGTGCGGGACGGAAAATGTGACGCGCGTCACAGGCCGCGGAATCGGGGTTTAGGCCACCTTGGCGGCAGCCGCTGCACCACTGAGCGCGGAACTTTTTCGCGCGGACTGTTTCCAAGTGAATGAACAGCTTAAGTAAAGCGAGAAGGCAAATGGGAAGGAAAGAATTCGAGTTATCAACGTTTGGTGGCGAGCTGGTTATCGCTGCGGTCGTTTTCTCCATGTTGCTGACTTTTTCGCCAGCGCTCGGCGCGGCGCTAGCGGCGCTATGGATCGCATCGGTGGGTGCCCGTTGGGCGAACCAGCCAAAAATGGAAGCGATCCCAATCCGTGTTTCAGATCGAACACGCAGCAAGCGCCGGACGCGCGATTATTAAAGGTTTACTCACGCAATCTCCTTGACTCACTTTGTTGACCCCACAGTTCAGCCCGCCTTGTGCGGGCTTTTTTTCCCCCGCTAAACCGCTATCGCATCCAAACTCGGCGCAGACGACCGAACTAAACCATAAAACAAATAACAAGTTTCCTCGTCGGCGGCGTCGAAGGCAATGCCGGCGCGCACGGTGGGGAAGCCGTGTCGTATTGGGTCGGAGCGCTTCCAAACAACGCTGCCGCGGATGGCGATGTCCACCTTGGCAGCAGTCAGGCGCATGGTGATGGATGATCCCGGCTCGAGGTCCAGCGGCACGGCGATTCCCGCGCCGGAGACGGATACATCATGGACGGAGGCGCACGGAATTTCACAGCCGTTGATCTCGATGCGGCCCCAATCGGCATCACACGGCGAGGCCAGAAAAATACGCGGATTGCGACGGTCTTCGATCCCCATACGTCCTCCCTCTCAGGCACTGTTTCAATTCGGCGACGCCATTCTAACAACTTTTTTTGACCGTTTGACCCCGTTAAACAGACAACCCGGGCAAGGGATAACCGCAGCCCACCGTCCATGTCATAAATGTTTGAATTTCATGGGACTAAGGAGATATCGCCTTCAGTTCGACAGACGCCGTGCCGATAAAAAGGTAGGGTCGGAAAAGGGCTAGTTTTGCTTGCAGATCAAGGTCGGATCGCCGAGCCCCGCCTGGAGGCATTATGAAACGCGCAGCGGCGTGGATGGCAGAGAAAGTGACCGGCTGGTTGACCCATGAGGAGCCGGTCAACGAGCTGCCACTGTCGGATTTCAGTCGACTGTGCTTCGAAATCCGCCCTTGCGATGTACTGCTGGTTGAAGGCCGGTCTCGCGTCAGCAACGTCATCAAGAACATCACCCAGAGCGCCTGGACTCACGCCGCCCTGTATATCGGCCGGCTGCACGACGTGGCCGATCCGGAGATGCGCAGCCTGATCGCGCGCCACTATCGGGGCGACGAGCGGGATCAGCTGGTGGTGGAGGCGGTGCTGGGCGAGGGTACGGTCATCAGCCCGCTCAGCAAATATCGCGGCGAACACTTGCGCATCTGCCGGCCCAAGGGACTTTCACTGCAAGATGCTCAGCAAGTCGTTTCGTTCGGCGTAAAACATCTAGGCGCCGACTACGACGTGCGCCACCTGTTGGATTTGGCGCGCTTCATGTTTCCCTACGCATTGGTGCCGCGGCGCTGGCAATCGACCCTGTTCGAGCACAATGCGGGCATTGCCGCGCGGACCGTGTGTTCGTCCATGATCGCGGCTGCGTTCACCGCGGTTCATTTTCCGATTTTGCCCGTCATTCACCGCGAAAACGACGGACGCCTGCACCTGTACAAACGAAATACGCGGTTTTATACCCCCCGCGATTTCGACTACTCGCCCTATTTCGACATTATCAAGTACCCCTTCCTCGGATTTGACGATCTGGCCATCTACCGTCAACTGCCCTGGGACCAAAACGGCGTCATCTGCAACGACGCCAATGACTGCTTCATTCCGCTAGCGACCCCTGGTCCGGCCGGGAAGACGCAGGAAGAACCGCCGCGCGTTGCACCGGCGATTCGAACGGCAACCTGAAACGCTAAACGACAAATGACGGAGTGAGTGGCTATGATCGAACTTGATACGTTGCTGTGGGTGTGGTTGATCGCGGGCGGCATGGCGTTGCTGGTCCACCTCCACGATCTTCCCAAGGATGCGGACTGGAAGTCCGTGTTGCTGCTGGTAGTGGCGTGGCCGTGGTGGTTAAGCCATTATAGTAACGTTTCCCGCCGGAATGACCGCCGCGAGGATCGCTTGGCGCCGGTGCGGGTTGAAGTAGAACATCGAAAGCGAAGGAAACGCTGACGTGGATGTATCACTTGCCGCATGGATTGCCGCGGGTGTCGCTGTTGCTTGGACGCTCGCCTACTTTCGCCAACCGTTGTGGGTCTGGACGGTCATCACCAGCATTCCACTTCTTTTTGAGACGGTCTACGGTGGCCACGGCCCCGCCTGGATCGTGCTGTGGTGGCTGGCCTTTGGCGCCGTGTTTATTCCCCTTAATGTGCCGCTCCTGCGGCGTCTGCTGATCACTGACCGAATACTTCCGCTTTTTCGTCGCGCCCTGCCGCGCATGTCGCAGACCGAACGCGAGGCCCTCGAAGCCGGCGGCGTGGCGTGGGAAGGCGAACTGTTCTCGGGTTGGCCGAAGTGGCGAAAATTGTTTGATAGCGTGCCCCAGCCCTTGCGGGCGGATGAGCAGGCATTTCTGGACGGACCGGTCCAAGAACTCTGCGACATGCTGGATGACTTCAAGATTACCGACGAGCTGCACGACATGCCGCCGCACGTCTGGCAGTTCATCAAGGACAAGGGCTTCTTCGGCATGATCATCCCGAAGGAGTTCGGTGGTTTGGGGTTCACGGCCATGGCCCATTCCGCCGTGGTGATGAAAATCGCCGGGCGCAGCATCACTGCCGCAGTAACGGTGATGGTGCCCAATTCCCTCGGTCCGGCCGAACTGCTGCTTCGCTACGGCACCCCGCAGCAAAAGAATCACTATTTACCTCGTCTGGCCAAGGGGCAGGATGTGCCGTGTTTCGGGTTGACCGGCCCGGACGCCGGCAGCGATGCCAGTTCCATTCCCGATCGCGGCGTGGTGTGCAAGGAGATCTACAATGGCAGGGAGACGTTGGGCATCAAGCTCAACTGGGAAAAGCGGTACATCACCCTCGGTCCCGTCGCCACGGTTCTGGGCCTGGCGTTCAAATTGTACGATCCAAATCATCTGCTCAGCGCCAAGGAAGAAGTGGGTATTACGCTGGCGCTGATTCCGACCGACACACCCGGCGTCGAAATCGGCAGCCGGCACTATCCGCTGAACATGGTCTTTATGAACGGCCCCAACTGGGGCAAGGACGTGTTCATTCCCATGGATTGGGTCATCGGCGGCGCCGAGCGGGTCGGGCAGGGCTGGCGCATGCTGATGGAGTGTCTGGCGGCGGGCCGTTCGATTTCGCTGCCCTCATTGAGCACCGGCGCCGGCAAAATGGTCTGCCGGGCAACCGGGGCCTATGCCCGCATTCGCAAGCAGTTTAAAACCCCCATCGGTCGTTTCGAAGGCGTCGAGGAAGCGCTGGCTCGCATGGCCGGCAACACTTACATGATGGATGCGGCCCGCGTCATGACCGTCAGTGCGGTCGATCAGGGATTGGAGCCGGCGGTGGCGTCGGCGATCGTCAAATTCAATCTCACCGAGCGGATGCGGCAAGCCGTCAATGACGCCATGGATGTGCAAGGCGGTACGGGCATCTGCATGGGGCCGCGCAACCTGTTGGCGCGACCGTACCAATCCATTCCCATCAGCATCACTGTCGAAGGCGCGAACATTCTGACTCGCACGTTGATTATTTACGGTCAGGGCGCCGTGCGTTGCCATCCCTATGTGCTGCGCGAAATGCGCGCGGCCGTCGACGACGATCGCGAACGCGGCGCGCGCGAGTTCGACAAGGCCTTTTTCGGCCACATCGGTTTCCTGATCAGCAATTTCGCCCGCACCTTGTTCTTGGCCATCACCGGCGGTCGCCTTGCGCACTCGGTGGAAAAGGGCGCGGCGAAGTACTACATCCGGCAGGTGACGCGCATGAGCGCGGCGTTTGCATTCGTTTCAGATGTGGCGATGCTGACGCTGGGCGGTTCGCTCAAGCGTCGTGAAAAACTTTCGGGCCGTCTTGCCGACGTGCTCAGTCAGCTCTATTTGGTGTCCGCGGCGATAAAGCGGTTTGCGGATCAAGGCAGTTCGCGGGATGACATTCCCCTGCTGACGTGGAGTTGCGATGACGGTCTGCATCGACTTCAAGAGGCGTTGCTGGCGTTTTTCCGCAATTTCCCGATTCGACCCGTGGGCTGGGTGCTGCGAGCGATCGTTTTTCCGTTCGGCGCGCACTTCAAACCGCCGGCGGACGACGTGGGCCGCCAGGCCGCCGAGATCCTGTTGTCGCCCTCGGCGGCGCGCGACAGATTGACCTGCGGCATGTACCTCCCGGAAGTTACCGAAGAGCCGCTCGGCCGACTGGATGCGACCTTGGAACAAGTCATTGCCGCCGAGGAAATCGAAAAGCGCGTTCGTCACGCCGTCAGCAGCGGACACATTCCGCCCGGCAGCCCCGATGAGGTGCTGCGTCGGGCCGTGAAGGAAGGGCTGATCATGCAGGGCGAGGCCGAGACGGTTCGTTTCGCGGAAATGAGTCGTCGCGCCGTGATCACCGTCGATCATTTTCCGAAGGATCATTGGAAGAACGCCTGAGGATCCCGCGCGAATCATGGCGGGAGCCGCTGCCGGCGGCATCACACATTGGGCCTAGAAAGGATCAACTATGGCGCAAGCGAAGAAATCGAAGTCAAACGATATGCGAGCCGTGTACGTGGTGGACGGCGCGCGCTCGCCTTTTCTAAAAGCCAAAGGCAAGCCGGGGCCGTTCAGCGCGGCGAACCTGGCGGTGGGCGCGGCCCGACCGCTCGTGGCGCGCCAACCCTTCGAGCCGGATGCGTTTGACGAAGTGATCCTGGGCTGCGTTATGCCCGGCCCGGACGAAGCCAACATTGCGCGGGTTGTCGCGTTGCGCCTGGGCTGCGGCAAGCGTGTTCCGGCCTGGACGGTGCAGCGCAATTGCGCATCGGGCATGCAAGCGTTGGATAACGCGATGCAGAACATTGCCACCGGCCGATCGGATTTGGTGCTCGCCGGCGGCGTGGAATCCATGAGCCATGCGCCGGTGTTGTTGACCTTGCCCATGGTCGGCTGGCTGGCCGATTTCAACAAGGCGAAGAGCTTCGGCGCCAAGGCCGGTGCCGTCGCCAAGCTCAAGCTCAGCTATCTGCAACCGGTCATCGGTTTGCTGCGCGGACTGACCGATCCCGTCGTCGGCCTGTCCATGGGGCAAACGGCGGAGAATCTCGCCTACCGCTTCAAGATCAGTCGCACACAAATGGACGAGTTCGCCGTTCGCAGCCATCACAATCTAGCCAACGCGTTGGATAACGGTTGGCTGTCGGAGATCGAAGCGCTTTATGACACTCACGGCAATGTTTACGCCGAAGACGACGGTTTGCGTCGCGATTCCAGCGTGGAAAAGCTCGCGAAGCTGGCCCCGGTGTTCGACCGACCTTTCGGCACTGTCACCGCCGGCAACAGCGCCCAGGTTACCGACGGCGCGGCCATGCTCATTCTCGCCAGCGAAGACGCGGTGAAGAAACATCAATTGCCGGTGCTGGGTCGATTGGTGGATTGTCAGTGGGCTGGTCTCGAGCCGGCGCAAATGGGTCTCGGTCCGGCCCACGCCATGGCGCCCCTGCTGCAGCGGCACGACCTCAAACCGGGAAACGTCGACTACTGGGAGATCAATGAGGCCTTCGCCGTCCAGGTGCTGGCCTGCGTCGAAGCGTGGAAGGATGCGGATTACTGCAAGAACGAACTTGATTCGCCAGGCGCCATCGGCGAGATCGACATGACGCGTCTCAATGTGGATGGCGGCGGTGTCAGCTTGGGTCATCCGGTGGGTGCAAGTGGCGCGCGCATCGTGTTGCACGTCTTGAAAACACTGGAACGCACTAATACGCACCGTGGCATGGCGAGTCTGTGCATCGGCGGCGGACAAGGCGGCGCCATGCTGGTCGCGCGCGACTGACGAAAGGAATAATCATGGACGAGCAAGCCAAAACAATGCGTCACTGGCGCTGGGAAAAAGACGGCGACAACATTGTCTGGCTGTATGCCGACAATGGCGACGCGAGCACCAACGTGCTGTCGTCGGTCGTGTTGGACGAACTCAATGCCGCTCTCGATCAAATTCAAGGCCATTCGCCCCGTGGACTGGTGATCTTGTCCGCCAAGGAGAACGGCTTCATCGCCGGCGCCGACGTCAAGGAGTTCGTGCCGCTGAAGGATGAGCACGAGGCGCGCGGACTCATCGAGCGCGGCCAGCGGGTGTTCGATCGCATCGAAGCGTTGCCGTTTCCGGTGGTCGCCGCCATTCATGGCTTCTGTCTTGGCGGGGGCATGGAACTGGCGTTGGCCTGTCACTACCGCATCGCCGACGATGATCCATCCACCAAGCTTGGGTTGCCCGAGGTCAAACTCGGTCTTCATCCCGGTTTCGGCGGCACCGTGCGCTTGCCGCCGCTGATCGGCGCGCCCGCCGCTATGGACATGATTTTGACGGGACGTTCCGTCAGCGCTCGGGCAGCCAAAAAGATGGGTTTGGTCAATTATGCCGTTCCGTCGCGCCAGATGACGTTCGCCGCGCGTCAAACCATCCTCAAACCGCCGCCGCGCGCGAAGGCCACCGGTTGGAAAGCGTGGACCAATCATGGCCTCGTCAGACCGCTGCTGGCCGCCTATCTGCGGCGACAGACCGCTCAGAAGGCGCCGCAAGAACACTATCCGGCGCCTTATGCCGTGATCGACATGTGGGATCGCTATGGCGGCGACCCGAAAGCGCTGCTGGCCGAAGAGGCGCGGTCGTTGGCGCGGATGGTCTTGAATGACACGGCGCGCAATCTGATCAAGCTGTTTTTTCTCCAGGAGCGCATCAAAGGGCTGGGCCGCAAGAAAGGCTACGCTCCGACACGCGTTCACGTCGTCGGTGCCGGCGTCATGGGCGGCGATATCGCCGCATGGTGCGCCATGCAGGGCTTGACCGTAACCTTGCAGGACCGGCGACACGAAAACATCGCCAAGGTTATTAAGCGCGCCGCTGGTTTGTATCACAAGATTCTAAAAGAACCTCGCGCGGTTACCGCGGCTCTTGATCGGCTGATACCGGATATTCCCGGCCACGGTGTGGGGCGCGCGGACGTCATTATCGAGGCCATTTTCGAAGACGTCGAGGCCAAGCATAAGCTGTTTCGAGAAATCGAGCCCAAGGCTAAGGCGGACGCGCTCATCGCCACCAACACCTCGAGTATCCCGCTGCAAGTCTTGGGCAAAGCATTGAAGACGCCGTCACGTTTGGTCGGTCTGCATTTCTTCAATCCGGTGTCCAAGATGCAATTGGTGGAAATCGTGTCCGGTCCCGATACGGACGCCGAGGTCGCCCAGCGTGCCGCGGCATTCGCCAAGCACATATCCCGTTTGCCGGTACCCGTGAAGAGCGCGCCGGGGTTTTTAGTTAATCGGGTTTTGATGCCCTACCTGATGGAAGCCGTCATTCTCGAGACCGAAGGGGTTCCCGCTTCGGTGATTGACGACGCGGCCCTGAAGTTCGGCATGCCCATGGGTCCGATCCATTTGGCGGACACGGTGGGATTGGACATCTGCAAGTCGGTGGCGGACATTTTATCCAAGTCGCTGGGCGGTGAAGTGCCAAAGCGGCTCGAGCAACTTGTCAGCACCGGCAATCTCGGCGTCAAGAGCGGTCGCGGCTTTTACAACTACAAGGACGGCAAACCGGAGCGAAGCAAACCCGACGCGGGTTACGCGCCGCCCGCGGACCTGACCGACCGCCTCATGTTCCGCATGTTCAACGAATGCGTGGCCTGCTTGCGCGAGGGCATTGTCGAGGATGCCGACCTGTTGGACGGCGGCGTGATTTTTGGAACGGGGTTTGCGCCGTTTCGCGGCGGGCCGATCAATTACATCCGTGCGCAAGGAGTAGCCGCGATGCGCTCAAGACTCATGCAACTTGAAGCGCGTTACGGTCAGCGTTTTCGTGAGGACGAAGGCTGGGCGTCGTTATAATCGCATTCAGGGTGACCGGTGAAAGACCGACCAACCGACATCATCAGCATTGAACGGGCGCGCACGCTGCCGGGGCTTTTCCTTGAGCGAACCGAAAGGTCGCCCGACAAAGTCGCGTATCGCTATTTCGATAGTCCGTCGGCGCAATGGTGCGAGCTGACATGGTCCGACATGGCCCGTTACATCGCCTGCTGGCAGGCCGGATTGATCGACGACGGCTTCAAACGCGGCGACCATGTGGCGATCATGCTGCCCAACGGCCGCGAGTGGGTGGCGTTCGAGCAGGCGGCATTGGGTATGGGCTTGGTGGTCATTCCGCTGTATGTGAATGATCGCGCCGAGAATGTCGCCTATATTCTGGAACACGCCAATGTGAAGGCCCTGCTGCTGCAGGGGCGGGAGCAATGGCGGTCCCTGCAATCCATTCGCCCGACGCTCAATAAGCTGGCCCGCGTGATCTCCGTTGACGACGTCGGCGACGAAAGCAGTCTCAACGTGCGCGCGCTCGTGGAATGGCTGCCGCCTCTGGGCGAGACATTGCGCAGCGATGTTTGCAAACGCGATGATCTGGCGACGATTGTCTACACTTCGGGAACGACCGGCAAACCCAAGGGGGTGATGCTTAGCCACAACAACATTTTGTGGGACGCCCACAGTTCAATGCACAGCATCCCCAGCTACCCGGACGACGTGTTTCTCTCTTTTCTGCCGCTGTCACATACGCT
>JAKACW010000114.1 GCA_021821045.1 Pseudomonadota bacterium | reverse complement strand
TGCAAATTTCGGACAGCGCGGCCAATCGCTGCGGCCCCTCGCGCCGCCCGGCGCGGACCAGCATGCGATCGCAAATCGGTATGGAATCCGCTAGCTCCGTCCCGCTGCCGGTTGCCTGGGCAACCAGTTTGAAATCAAGGTCGAAAACGGCAATGCGGGCGAGATCGATCAGTTCAGCGGTAACGAAATACTGGCGAAACTGGCTTCTCAAAAGTGCGTCCAGCGCCTATTGGTCCCGGTTGGCGAACACGCGGCGGAATGCGGTCGCGTGTTGGGCCGCGTACCCCACGTCCCGCAGACTGTCCTCGAGGTGCTCGAAGACCTCATCTTTCTCATATTCCACGAGTTCGCTGAGCGCTTGACGCTGATTGTCCAGCGCCAGTGTTCGATAAGTCTCCCAACTCATCACGACCAGCGCCATGCTCATTAGAACAAGAATGCCGATGATCGTCGTGCGCAGAGAAAAACGAGAGGTTTGCATCGCTTGCCGCCACCGGTTAATTAGGTTCACGCCCGGCGTCCCTGTCAAACCCTTACTTCGCGTCCAAACGCGTTCGCCCGATCCAACCACGAACACGCGGAAGCATCCTTGCACAGGAGCTGGATCCAGCCCAGTTTAATCTTTGCATCTTCGAGAGTGGCATTCCCGGCATGGCAGCAGCGCTCAACCAAGTGTAATCCCCTGATAGCATTTACAGAGTACTTTGTTGATTTTCTTGCCTCCACGCCCCCGATAAGCCCCTCGCGTGGATTCGATCGTCGAAGATAAGGATGTACGAATACACATCGCCGACTGCCTAAGGATCAACGTCAAGTTGAACGACGTAGATCTACCTAAAATTCCGCATCCCGACCTCAGCGCGGCCGCCCCAAAAGCGCGGCAATCGCATCCGCGCCCTGGTTGGCAGCCCCCAAAGCAAGGCGCATGCGTGCTTTTCCAAACTTCGCCACCAAGGCATCGCGGCTAGGCCCACCGTCCAGCCAACGGATGAGCGCGGGGCCAAGGATTTCCGGCGTCACATCCTGCTGGGTAAACTCGGGAATCGCCCGTTCGTTCAACAGTAAATTGGGCAGCGAAAAGGACTCGACGCGCAGCAATCGGGAGGCGATCGCGTAGCTCAACGGATGGAGACGGTAGGCGACAACCATGGGGCGCTCGAGCAGCATTGCCTCCAGCGCCGCCGTACCCGACGCCAACAACACGACATCAGCCGCGCTCATGGCATCCCGCGCTCCTTGCGGCAGAACCGTCACGGGCAGCGGGTCCTCGGCAGCCAAGGTTTCGCGCACCAATGCCTCGGTGGCCGAACCGGCGGTGGGCAGCACGAATCGCAACTCCGGCCTGCGCTGCAGCAGCCAGCGCGCCGTCGCGAGAAAGGGCGGCAGCAAGCGGTTGACTTCGCTGCGCCGGCTGCCCGGCAGTAACGCGACGACCGGCCCGCCGGGATCCAGTCCAATACGCCGACGCGCCAGTTCGGGCGGCTCGGATTGCAACACATCCGCCAAGGGGTGACCGATGAACCGCGCAGGGATGCGGGAAGAGGCATAGAACGCTTCTTCGAACGGAAACAGCGTCAACATGAGATCGACGGCGCGACGTATCTTATGGATCCGGTAACGGCGCCATGCCCAAACCGACGGACTGACATAATGGACCGTGCGAATACCGCGCTTGCGCAATTGCGTTTCGACGCCCAAATTGAAGTCCGGCGCGTCGATGCCAATAAACACATCCGGCGGATCGCTAACGAGCCTGGAGACGATCTCGGCGCGCAATCGCAGCAGCCGCGGCAGATGCTTGAGCACTTCCGCCAGCCCCATCACACTCAAGGCGTCGATGGAATACCAAGGCTCGCAGCCCGCCTCGCGCATTTTCGGTCCGGCGATACCAAAAAAAGTTGCATCGGGAAATCGCTCGCGCAGCGCCGCGATCAACGCCGCGCCCAACAGATCTCCGGACACCTCACCGGCGACGAGAGCGATACGAAGCGGCATCTACGGAACCTCGGATTAATTCGCGGAAATCGCGCTCGCAGTGGGAGCGGTTTCCTACCGCGATTCGAATCGGTGTTAATGTCAACTCGGACACCGACCGTTCGCGTGTCGAACCGCTAACGGACAATTCCGCGCTGACTTTCGCGAATGAACGTAATGAAACGGTTTACCGCCTCGTATTGACGCGCCAAATCCGCCAATGCTTCCGCCGCCTGCTCCACGGTGTTGCCCGATCGGTAGACGACTTTATAGGCATGGCGCAACTGTTTTAATGCGTCGGCGTCCATGTTGCGGCGGCGCAAACCCTCGGTGTTCAAGCCATGGGGCTCGGCCATGTGGCCGGACACCATGACATACGGCGGCACGTCCTTAGAGATGACGCTGTTCATCGCCGTAAAACAATGGGCGCCGATGCGGCAGAACTGATGGACAAGCGTGAACCCGCCCAAGATGGCGTAGTCTTCGACGATGACATGCCCGGCAAGGGAGGCGTTGTTGGCGAATATGGTGTGATTTCCGACCTGGCAATCATGAGCGATGTGCACGTAAGCCATGATCCAGTTGTCATTGCCGATTCGCGTGGCTCCGACGTCCTGCACTGTTCCCCGATTGATGGTGCAGCACTCACGGATCGTATTGTTGTCGCCGATTTCCAGAAGGGTGGGTTCGCCGGCGTATTTCTTATCCTGGGGCGAATCGCCAAGGGAGGCGAACTGATAGATCTTGTTGTATCGGCCGATGCGCGTGGGCCCGTTGATCACCACGTGGGGGCCGATCCACGTTCCCTCGCCGATCTCCACGTCGGCGCCAATCACGGAAAACGGCCCGACGGCGACGCCGTCGGCGATTTTCGCCCGAGGATCGATTGCGGCGCGCGAATCAATCAAGGCTAGACGCTCCGCTCGGCGCACATGATTTCACCGCTGGCGACGATTTTGCCGTCGACGGTCGCCTCGCCGCTGAACTTCCACACGCCGCGCACCGTGCGCAGTACTTTTACTTCCAGGAAAAGCTGATCGCCGGGTTCCACCGGCTGCTTGAAGCGCGCATTGTCGATGCCGACAAAATAGTAGAGCGATTTCTCGGTCGGCTTGGTTTGAGTGGTCTTAAACGCCAGGATGCCGGTGGCCTGCGCCAGGGCTTCCAGAATCAACACCCCCGGCATGACAGGCCGATGGGGAAAATGGCCGACGAAGAACGGCTCGTTGTAGGTGACATTCTTGTAACCCTTCAGGTACTCG
Organism: Pseudomonadota bacterium; assembly: GCA_021821045.1. GTDB lineage: Bacteria > Pseudomonadota > Gammaproteobacteria > JAADHS01 > JAADHS01 > JAKACW01. Next base: position 5,261 of record JAKACW010000114.1, on the reverse strand, counting down.
CCGGCTTTGAAATCCACGACGCGATCAATCAGCAAAAACGGATAGCGATGGGGCAGATGCTGCAACACCTCATAGATATCCAAGGTACTCACGGTTTCATTTGTCATTTCTTATGCTCTTGCTGCTTGCCCGATTTTCACGCTTCCATTGCTGTTGCTGTCAGTCCCGCTCCGGACTCGTTTCACTTGAAATCATCTGTCTGATCTGCGCGAATTCCGTCTCCAACTCGCGAAGACGCCGCGCCATCTGATCGAGCTGTTTGGTCCGCACCGCGTTCTTCTGCCACGCGGTGTTGGGTTGAATCGGGGTACCCGATGAGTAAACCCCCGGCTCCCGCAACGAGTGAGTAACCAGCGACATCGCAGTCACCTGCACCCCATCGACCAACTCGAGATGACCTAGAATTCCAGCGCCGCCGCCGATCGCGCAATGCGCGCCAATCTTAGCACTTCCGGCCACCCCCACACACGCCGCCATCGCCGTGTGGCGACCCACTTGGACGTTGTGAGCGATTTGAATCAGGTTATCCAATTTTACACCATCCTCAACGATCGTATCGGTGAGGGCGCCGCGATCGATCGTGGTGTTCGCGCCGATCTCGACGTCATCGCCGATGCGCACCCGTCCAATTTGAGGCACTTTCAGCCAACGGCCATTTTCGTTGGCGAACCCGAATCCGTCGCTGCCCAGGACCGCCCCGGGATGAATCAACACCCGTTGCCCAACGACGGTATCGACGCACAATGTGACGTTTGCGGTGAGATGCGAATCGGCGCCGATGCGGCAGCCGCTGCGCACAACGCAACCAGGCCCGACCACGGCGCGCGGCCCGACATCGACTTCAGCCTCGATGACGGCAAGCGCTCCGATCGCGGCGGTGGAATCGATCCTCGCGGTAGGGTCCACGATGGCGCTGGAATGGATACCCGGCGGAATCGCCGCGGCGGGATACAAATAGGCGGTCGCTTTGGCGAACGCAAGATAAGGGTCGTCAACCAACAATGCCGCGCCGGGAAATGCCGGCGCATCGTCGGGCCGGAGCAGAACGGCGCCGGCCCGGCAACCGGCGAGAAACTTACGGTAACGTGAATTAGCGAGGAACGTCAGCTGATCTGGAGCAGCATCCTGCAGGGTCGCCACGCCCGTGATTTCCGTTCCGCCCTCACCGCGAAGCTCCGCGCCAAGGAATCGGGCAAGATCCTCAACTGTTACGCCCATTCGCGACTCCCTGCTGCTTATCCGGCCCTGTGGGAGCGCTCGAGGTCACACCATCGCTCACGGCGCCGGCAAAAGGGCGAAACTCCCCGCTCCATCAACACAATGAACAAGCGAACCTATTTTTGGCCACCGGCCGCGCCGGTGTTCTTTGCTTCGGCGGTCAGGCGTTGAAGGATCTTGTCCGTAATATCGACTTTGTCGTTGGCGAAGGCAATGCCTTCGAACAGAATCAAGTCGAACTTTTCGTCCTTGCCTACGGCTTCGATAATTTGCTTAACCAGCCCCTGCAGCTTGCCCAACTCCTCGTTGCGCCGGAAGTTCAAATCGTCGCGAAACTCATCTTGGATGCGGCGCGCGTCGCGCTTTTGCTGCATCAGGTCGCGCTCGGCGGTGCGGCGCTGGCCTTCGCTCATGATATCGGCCTCCTTGCGCAGCTTCTCCTCCGCATCAGAGATCTGCTTCTGGGTCGCCACGAGAGCCTCCTCGCGCGGCGCGAACTCCTGCTTGAGGCGCTTTGTCGCCAGTTCCGCTTGCGGCGCCTCCTCAAGCAAACGCGCCGCGTTCACATAACCGATCTTCAACTCGGCCATCGCGGCGGTCGAAACAATGAACGCCAACAGGCCGAACAACACTGCTACGAATTTCTGATCTCTCAAAGTCCACCCCGCAAAACGCTAATCGATCACGGCGGCCCATGGCGGGCGGCCCCTGCAGCCCGCAATTGTACCAGAACCGGTCGGCAGCCTGCCGAAGGGAAGCGCCCGCGCTCACGACTCACGACTCACGTCCAGAGGATGTCGTGGACTAGAGGGCGGTGCCGAGTGTGAACTGGAAAGTCTCGGTTTCATCTTCCTCGAACTCGCGCACGGGACGGGCCAAACTAAACACCATAGGGCCAATCGGGGATAACCAAATTGCCGATACGCCCGTCGAGGAGCGCAATTCGGACACGTCGAAGTCCCGGCCCTTGGCGTAAATGTTGCCGATATCGTAAAAAGCGCTCAGACGCACGGTCTTCGAATCCATGCCGAAAGGCAACGGAAAAATCACTTCCGCGTTACCAACCACCTTGAACGCGCCGCCCAGCGGGTCGCCGTCTTCCTTAGGCCCGAGGGTATTGGAGCGGAATCCGCGCACCGAGCGGCCGCCGCCGGCATAGAAATTCTCGAAGAACGGCAGATCTTCGGTGCTACCGATGCCATCGCCGAAGCCCACCTGGGAACGAAGAAAAAGCGTCAGCTGTTCCGTGATCCCTTGGTACCACTGTCCCTGCACGTTGACCTTGTAGAACTCGACACCGCTGCCCGGCACGGCCGACTCAAGCCCGAAATTCAGAAAACCGCCTTCATCGGGAAAGATCGCTTTGTTGCGCGAATCGAACGACCAACTGGTGTTGATCTTCAACGCGTCGAATTCATCGGTATTACTCTCCAGAAAATCGAGGTAGGCCTGCGGCGTATTGGCCGTGGGATTGATCTTGGTGTGCTCGAGACTCCACCCGATGGTCGCGCGATTAAATTCGGTGAGCGGGAAACCGTAGTCGACGCCCGCACCAAAGCTATCGGCATTGTAATCCGCGGTGTTGCGCTGGCCGCTATCGGTTTCGCGGAAAAAGGCTCGCACCCCGCGGCTCACGCCATCGAGCGTGTAATAGGGATTGGTATAAGAAAAACTGTAAATGGTATTGACCTTACTGTTGTTCACTTCGGCGCTGATGCGTTTGCCGGTGCCGAAAAAGTTGTCGTGACTCACCGACGCCGTCAACAAGATTCCCTGCGATTCCGAATAACCGACACCGGCCTGCAGCGAACCGGTTGAACGCTCGGTGACGGAGAAATTCACGTCCACTTGATCCTCGACCCCGGGCACGGGCGGCATCTCGACGTTGACGTCGTCGAAATAGCCCAATCGTTGCAGACGTACCCGCGAGCGGTTGATCTTATCCGTGGCGATCCAGGCGCCTTCCATCTGGCGCAGTTCTCGGCGGATAACTTCGTCCTGAGTGCGCGTATTGCCGCTGATGTTGATCCGCCGCACGTAGATGCGCTTGCCGGGGGTGACATAAAACGTAATAACCACTTCGCGCTTTTCCCGATCGATGTCAGGCACGGGATTGATATTGGAGAACGCGTAACCGGCGCGGCCGAACCGCTCGCTCAGGTCGCTGGCGCTTTCCGTAATCAGGCGACGGGAAAAGGTATCACCCGCTTTTATCTTGATCAGCGGCATGAGTTCCTCTTCGGGCACCTTCAGCTCGCCGGCAACCCGCACATCCTTCACGGTGTAGCGATCGCCCTCGGTCACGTTGATGGTAATGAACACCTCGCGCTTGTCCGGAGTAATGGAGACCTGAGTGGAATCCACATTGAAGTACACGTAGCCGCGGTCCATATAAAACGACTTCAACGTTTCAAGATCGGCGGAAAGCTTCGGGCGCGAATACTGGTCCTTGCTGCTGAACAAGCCGAACGCTCCGCGCACGCCGGACTGCAGCTCCGCTTTCAGCACGGCATCGGAAAACGCAGTATTGCCGACGATGTTCAGATGGGTGATGCGCGCGACGTCGCCTTCATCGAGTTCGATGTTGATGGCGACTCGATTGCGCTCCAGGGTTTCGACCTCGGAGCGTACTTTCACGGCATATTTGCCCCGGCTGAAGTACTGGCGCTGCAGTTCCTGCTCGACCTTATCCAGCAGGGAGCGGTCAAACGCTTCGCCCTTGGCGAGTCCGATCTGCTTCAAGCCCTCTTTCAACTGGTCGGTCTCGATGTCCTTGTTACCGGAAATCTTGATCTCATCGATCGACGGACGCTCATCGACAAGCACGACCAACACGTTTCCATCGCGCGCCAGTTTGACGTCACTGAAAAACCCTGTCTTGTAGAGTTCGCGAATGGCCGCCGCCGCTTTTTCGGGCGTTACTTCGTCCCCCAGCCTGAGCGGAAGGTAATTGAACACCGTGCCCACGGCGATGCGCTGCAGGCCCTCCAATCGAATATCGGAAATTTCAAACGCATCGAACCCGTAAACCCAGGTCGCCCAAAGCAGCAACGCCGCGCCTACAGAAAACCTTGCGTTCCGCCGCGCCGCCGACGCTTTGATGGTATTGGTCACGGAATGGCTAAATGTCATGTCTTGGCTCGGTTCGTCCTTGTTTTTCAGCCGCTGAATATGCGCACCAAGTCGTTATAAAACGCCAGCACCATCATGGCCAAGATCATCGCGACCCCAATGCGTTGACCGAGCAGCTCCGTGCGCTCGGAGACGGGACGGCCCCGTACGCCTTCAACAAGGTAATAAAGCAGATGCCCGCCGTCCAACACCGGAATGGGCAGCAGATTCAGCACGCCTAGACTGATGCTGACAATCGCCAGAAAAGTCAGATAGGGCACGAACCCGATGCTGGCAGACCCGCCGGCGTATTGGGCGATGCTTAAAGGTCCGCTCAAGTTGCTCACCGAAACCTCGCCGAGCAACATGTTGTAGAGCATGCGCAAGGTCAGCACCGTGATCTCCCACGTCTTGGCGAACGCTTTCTGCACCGACACCAGCGGCCCGTACTGCTCTTTCACCGTGAATTTACTGATCACGTCGTCCGCTTGCTGGACACCCGCGCCGATGCGTCCATAGTCGCCGCCGCGGCTGCTCATACGCGCCGGCGTCAACTGCAGAGCAACACGGCTTCCCTCGCGCTCCACCTCGACCGCGATGGTTTGATCGGGCCGTGCTCGCACATATTCCACCCATTGCGCCCAATCGTTGATTGTCTCGCCGTTCCCGCTCACGATGCGATCGCCGGTGCGCAAATCGGCCTTGGCCGCCGGGCTGCCCGCCTCCACTTGACCGACGACCGAGGGTATCCGCGGCCGCGCCGGACCGATGCCGACCAAATCGAACAGATTATTCTGGTTCAGCTCGGACGGCAGAGAACTGACCTCAAGATGGCGCGCCCGGACTTTGCCATCTTCGCTCTCCACGGTCATCGTAACCACGGTCTGGGACAAGGACTGGTCCAACAGCGCCATGACCGCGCTGTTCCAACT
>JAKACW010000113.1 GCA_021821045.1 Pseudomonadota bacterium | reverse complement strand
GTCGATACAATAGATTTTCTTCGGGTTGGCATTCTGGCGCGCAAGGGACGGATCGAAAATGCGAACGGAAAACAAGAAATAGGCATCCTCGAACCACTCCAGGTAGTCCGCAACGGATGCCTTGGGGACTTTGTGCCCTAACGACTTGAGGTATCCCGTCAGGCTATTGATCGAATACATCGACGCGGCGTTGTCCACCAAGCGGTGCGCCAGATCACTCACCGCTTTCGGATGGGAGATGTCGTGCCGTTCCACCAGGTCACGAAACAACAACGCATTGAAATACTCTTGGTGGACTTTGATTCGCAGACGCCGATCCAACCCCGCAACTTCTGGAAATCCTCCGGCCTCCCAATAGGCGCTGAACGCGTTCTGCGCCAACATGCGCTTTTTGGTCGTCAGGGGTTCGGTTGCTTCGATGCCTTTATAGTCGAGGAACTCCCGAAACGAGAACGGAAAAATCTCCCAGGCCAAGGCGCGCCCGCGCATCTGTGTCGCTATCTCTTTAGAGAGCATTTGCGCTGACGACCCGGTGATATACACTTCGCAGCGCTCGGTGCGCATCAGGCGTTCGACGAAGGACTCCCAGCCCGGCACGGCCTGGATCTCATCGAAGAAGCAGTAGATTGTTTCGGCGCTTTTCTTCTCAGGGTAGAGCGAAAAGTAGGCGTCGGTCATGAGATGCAAACCCTGCTCGGGCAGGCTGTGAAGCCGGTCATCGAAGAAGTTCAGCTGCAGAATATTGGTGCGCGCCACGCCTTGGGCCAGCAGCCGGTCCATGATTTGAACGAGGTAGGTCGATTTTCCGCAGCGGCGAGCGCCGATGCAAACGGTCGCTTTGCCCGGTATCTCTTGGATCTGCAGCCGACGCTGAACCCCAGCCTGCACGGGGCTCTCCTGATTATCCAGAATTATCTGCTTGATCTGTTCCAGCACGAAGCTAAACCCGGTAATATTTATTACCAGATATTGTAGTTATTGGTAATAAATATTACCAGCTCAGCATGGCCGCACACTGTCGCCCGTCGGAAGTTAGCGCTGAACGACAGCGTCGCGACTCCAATCGGTGTAGGGCCCTACCACACTGCGCCCCCGAAAAATCCCGCGCTCCGGAAAACACTTAAAGGCATTTATTGATCCCCTGCGGGTGCCGATAAATCCTGAGTCAGCCGCCACGCCGCCATCAACCAAATGGGTGGGCGTTCGTCGGCGCGCATGAGATTTCGAGGAATGGCCATGACCTGCATAGGCCGCATAAGACGCCGGGAGAGTCTACACCTATGGCAATCGATGAAGAATTTTCGCTAGTCCTCAAGCCCTTCGTCAAGGAAACAGTTTCTGCACTGGCGGAGATGGCTCACTTGAAAGCGAAGCCCGGCGTCGCGTTCGATGACGACATACTCAATTTCAAGTTTCAAGGATACGCGGTATGCGTGGTCGCCAAAACTTCCGGCAGCATTTCCGGCACGGTCCTAATGCATCACTACACCGATACGGCGCTGGCCATCGGCCGCAACGTTGCTTCGGTGATGTTGGGCGAGCCGGTCACCGCCACCAAGATCGACGATGAGATCGGCGAAGCGCTGACCGAATTCGCCAACACCGTAATCGGCTTGGCGACGCGCTGGTTCCACGAATCCAAACTCAAACTGGAGTTCAGCGCCCCGATGTTCATCTGGGGCGCCGACGATCTGGACCATCTGTTAACCGGCGCATCCAAAGTGCTCACCATTCCCATCGAAGTCGACGGCGTGGGCAATTTCTACTTGAGCTATGTTGTTAACGCGACCAACAAGGCAAAAAAGGGACATTCGTATGCTTGACCCTAACGCAAATATTCTGATCGTTGATGATATGAAGATGGTGCGCAAGTCCATCATCCGTTACCTCGAAACACTGGGTTACCGGCGCGTGGTCGAAGCGGAGAACGGCCTCGAGGCGGTCAATGCGTTCAAGAGCCAACAGATCGACTGCATATTTATGGATCTGGTTATGCCGGTCATGTCCGGGATGGACGCGCTGAAGAAAATCCGCGCTCAGGATAAGATGGTGCCGATCATTATGGTTTCTTCCATCGCCGACCAGGATGCAATCGACGAATGCAACAAGTACGGCATCGTCGGCTATATCGTAAAGCCGCTCAACCATACCAACGGGCCGACGAGGATCAAGGAAATCCTTGATAAAGCCGATTCGTTCGTGCCGGCCAATGCTTAAGCGTTTCTGATCGATCGCAGAACCGCTCGGCCTACTGCACCCGGTAACGCTCGCCCTTCGCCTTGGTGAGATCCACCAGCACCCGATCCTTGCTCCAGCCGTGAACCGTGTCGTGGGCCTCGACGTAGAATTTGCGCTCGATGGGCGGAATCTGCACTTCGGTCAAGTGGCGGGTGAACGGTTGTTCTTCCACGTGGGGGTGCTGCAACACCTTGGTGGCAAGCACTTGGCCCGCTTCACTGACAAGCCGCCACTGATCGGCATAATGATCCCAGCCGTCGTCGCCATGGCGCAACGTCACGGCGATGCGCCAGGACGGCCCCTGGCGTTCGCAATCGACAGACAGAATGCTCACTTCGCCCGCGACCGCGCCGCCGGTCAGTGCGGCCAATAGCAGAAACAGCATCGTGCCCATTGCGCTTCGTAAAACGTTTTCGACTCGTTTCATTACATCACCTCAAACCAGCCAAACCAGAACCTGCAGTATCACCAGCGCATAAATAGCGGCCACCAAGTCGTCGACCATTATGCCCGCGCCGCCCTCAACGTGTTTGTCGAGCAAGTGAATTGGCCACGGTTTCCAAATATCGAACAGCCGAAACAAGCCAAATCCGACAATCAGCCACACGATGCCGACGGGCGCGCCAACCATCGTCAAGACAAAACCCGTGATCTCGTCCCACACAATGCCCGGGTGGTCGTGAACGCCCAAATCCTCGGCCGTCCGCTGACAGATCCACACGCCAAACGCCGCCATGAACAGCACTATGGCAATCTGAAGCATGATCGGCAAGTGCTGCACGAGCAACACGACCGGCACAGCCACCAGTGTGCCGAAAGTGCCCGGTGCGCGGGGAGCCAAGCCCGCGCCGAATCCAAATGCCGCCAAGTGCACGGGGTTACGCGACAGGGACTGGAAAGAAGGCGTGGTCATTAAGAAAATCTCCGCGAACCCAACCGATCAAAAGTGTCGATAACCAGACGCGGCAAGCGGAACGCTGTCGCCGCCCGCCGTGCGCCCGCTGAGCCCCACCCCCTCGACGACGCGGCCGATGCGGGTGACGGGGCAATCAATCCTGTGCGACAGCGCTTCGATCGCCGCCGCATGTCCCGGCGGCGCAGTGAAACATAACTCGTAGTCATCGCCGCCGATGATGGCGCAGCGCTGGGCGGCCGTTGCCTGCTCCAGTCTAGACAATTCCGGTCGCTGGGCGAAATCGGCCGCCAAGCGGACCAACGCCGTCGAAAGCGGCAATTGATCGAGTTCGATCCGCGCGCCGCAGCCGCTCTGCTCAACAATGTGGCCAAGATCCGCCGCCAAGCCGTCGGACACGTCGATCATGGCCGTCGCAATGCCGCGCAGCGCCAGCCCCAGCTCGATCCGCGGAGTTGGCCGATTGAGTCGCTGCCGCAGATAGCGGCTGTGCTCATCGTCGCGGTTGCCATCCAAGATACAGCGCAGGCCGCCGTAGCCGTCGCCGAGCGTACCGGTCGCGTAAATGTCGTCGCCGGGACGGGCGCCGCCGCGCGTCACCGCGCACCCGCTGGGAACGAAACCCATGACTTGCACGGAAACCGTCAATGGGCCGCGCGTCGTATCGCCGCCCACCAGTGCCACGTTGTAGCGCCGCGCCAGATCGGCCCAGCCTTGGGCGAATGCGGCCAGCCAGGCTTCGTCGGCCTCGGGCAGCGTCAGCGCAAGCGTCGCCCACGCCGGCTCAGCGCCCATGGCGGCAAGATCGCTGAGATTGACGGCCAGGCATTTGTAGCCGATGTCGCCGGGAGCGGTGTCGAGGGGAAAATGCACGCCGGCCACCAAGGTATCGACGGCCGCCACAAGCTGGCGGTCCGCGGCGCAGGACAGCACCGCCGCGTCGTCACCGACACCGATGACGACATCGTCGCGGTTTGCGCCGAGCGGGCGGAAGAAGTGATCGATGAGCGCGAATTCCGAGAGTCCCATCGCGATGTATCGCGGCTACTGGCTTTGCAGCTCGACGGCGCGCAAATTCTTCGCCACCTTGTCCAACACGCCGTTGATGTAGCGATGGCTTTGATCGGCGCCGTAGACTTTGGCCGCATCGACGGCCTCGTTGATCACCACGCGGTAGGGCACTTCCATGTGGTAGCGCAGCTCGTAAGCGCCAATGCGCAGCACCGCGCGCTCCACAGGGTCCACTTCCTTAATGGGACGGTCGAGATGAGGCTGCAAATAGCCGTCAAGTTCTTCCACGCAACGAGGCACACCGCGCAGCAGCTCTTGGAAGAACGGCACATCGACCCGCGACATATCCTGGTCGACCAGGAACTGCGTCTCGATTTCGTGCAAGTCTTCGCCGGACTGGTGCCATTGGTAAAGGGCTTGCACGGCGCGCCGGCGCGCCATGGTACGGTCGTATTTCAAAGAAAGTCTCCAGGAAAAATCTAATCGCGGTAACAAACCGCTCCCACGACTAAAGACAAGGTCCGTGTGGGAGCGGTTTCCCACCGCGATTTTGCGCCCATTCTAATCCAATCACGGCTTCGCCGAATCGATCTCGCGCAGCAAATTCACCATTTCGATGGCCGACATGGCCGCCTCTGCACCCTTGTTGCCGGCTTTGGTGCCCGCGCGCTCGATCGCCTGTTCGATGGTGTCCACCGTCAGCACGCCGAAAGCCACCGGAATCCCGGTCTCCATCATCACGCTGGCAATGCCTTTGACGCACTCGCCGGCGACATAGTCGAAGTGCGGCGTGGCGCCGCGAATGACCGCGCCCAAAGCAATGATGGCATCGCAGCGCTGCGTCTGCGCGATGCGCTTGACCACCAGCGGAATCTCGAACGCGCCCGGCGCGTACACCACCTCCAGCTTCTTCGCCTCGGCGCCGTGGCGCACCAACACGTCCAATGCGCCCTGTACCAAATGATCGACGATGAAACTGTTGAAGCGGCTCGCCACTAACACAAAGCTCGCGTTTTTGATTTGCATGTCGCCGGAGATTTTCTTGATATCCGCCATAGCTGTCTTTTTCCGTTGTGTCCGATTATCGCTTGTCGGCGTTGAAATGAATGTAATCCACCACGTCCAACCCGAATCCCGCCAGGCCATGGTAGCGCATGGGCGTACCCAGTACGCGCATGTGGCGCACGCCCAGGTCCAGCACGATTTGCGCGCCCACGCCGTAGGTGCGCAGTTCGGTGCCCGCACTCGGCTTGGGCAACTGGGTGCCACCGTCGGCCAAGGCGTGTTCTTGGATGCGGTGAATAATGTCGTGCGGCGATTCCTCGCGCCGCAGCACCACGATGACGCCGGCGCCCTCGGCGGCAACCCGCTTCATCGCCGCCCGCAACGGCCAGGTGATGTCGTCGCGGCTCAGTCCGACCACATCGCAAAGACTGTCCTGCAGGTGCACACGGACCAGCGTGGGCTCAGTGCCGCTGATCTGCCCCATGACCAAAGCCAGATGCACATTCGAGGTGTGATCTTCCCGATACGCCAATAAGCGAAACGTGCCGTGCTCCGTCGGCAGTTGGCACTCGGCCACGGCGTGCACTGTTTTCTCATGGGCCATGCGGTGACGAATCAAGTCGGCGATGGTGCCGATCTTGAAGTTGTGCTCGCGGGCGAACTGTTCCAATTGCGGCCGGCGCGCCATGGTGCCGTCCTCATTGAGAATCTCGACGATGACCGCGGCCGGCTCCAATCCCGCCAAGCGCGCAAGATCGCAACCTGCCTCCGTATGACCGGCCCGCGCCAGCACCCCGCCCGGTTGGGACATCAACGGAAAAATATGCCCCGGCTGCACCAGATCTTCCGGCTTGGCGTCGCGCGTCACCGCGGCGCGAATGGTGCAAGCCCGATCCGCCGCCGAGATGCCCGTGGTCACGCCCGTCGCCGCTTCGATCGACACGGTGAAATTAGTCAGTTGTTTGGCGTGGGTATGATTCACCATCAATGGCAAACGCAACTGTTCGCAGCGCTCTTTGGTCAGCGTCAGACAGATCAGTCCACGGCCGAAGCGCGCCATGAAGTTCACGTCTTCCGGCCGCACCCATGACGCGGCCATTACCAGATCGCCTTCGTTCTCCCGATCTTCGTCGTCCACGATAACCACCATCTTCCCCTGACGAATGTCCTCGACGATTTCGGACACGGAGTTGAAGGTCGACTCGGATGACATGGCGGCGAGTGAACTCGATTTGGTCATATTAATTAGGGCCTGGACTAATTGGACTCAGGGCTAATATACCCGTGTTGCTGCAACAATTCGCGGGTAACGCGCCCGCCGCTGGTTTCCGCCGGCACGCCTGCCTGCAGCAAACGCTCCAGATAACGCGCCACCACATCAACTTCTATATTAACTTGGCGACCTTGACGATATCCGCCCAGCGTTGTGTGGGTTAATGTGTGCGGAATGATATTGACCTCGAAGGTGTCCGCGCCCACTGCGTTGACGGTCAAACTGACGCCGTCGAGACAGACCGAGCCTTTCACCGCGATATAACGCGCCAGCTCGCTCGGCGCCCGAAAGCGCATGCGGCGGCTGGTGCCGTCATCCCACAGCGCTTCCAATATGCCCACGCCATCGACATGGCCGCTGACCAGGTGCCCGCCCAGACGGGTTGTCGGCGTCACCGCCCGCTCCAGGTTGACCGCATCGCTTTCCACCAGCGCGCCGAGGGTCGTTCGATCGAGGGTTTCACGGGACAAGTCGGCACTGAACCGGCCGCCATTGCCTTTGGTAACCGTCAAGCACACCCCATTGATGGCCACGCTGTCGCCCAAAGCCAGACCGTCAGCCGCCCACGGCGTGGTCAGAACATAGGTCGCTTCGCCTTCGCGGCGCTCGATGGCGGCGAGTGCGCCTATCCCTTCGATTATTCCGGTGAACATAGCTGCGAAGCCTCGGACGACTTGTCTCGGATCCGGCCGTTGTTGTGGGAGCGGATCATTCCGCGATTGCCCGACGAAGAATCGCGGAATGATCCGCTCCCACAACGGACGCCAACACTCGCTGACCACGGCTTTCAACATTGATAGCCATCATCTAACCCGCCGCCTTGGGCACCGCGATGATTCGCCAATCGGCGCCGACCGCGCGAATGTCTTTGATGGTCAACATCACTCGCTGGGACAACTGGCGCATGGTTTGCGTAAAAAAGGCATCCCGTCCGCCGCCGAGCAACTGCGGCGCGACGTAAAAGATGAACTCGTCGACCAAGCCATGCTCAAGTAACGCGCCGGACAACGTCGGCCCCGCCTCGACCCACACCTCGTTCACCGGCTGACGGCCGAACCAATCAACCAAGTCACCCAGCGCGATCCGCTCACCGTCGGCGGTTCCCTGAGCGACATGGGCGCCGCCATCGGCGAGCAACTGCAATCGCGCCGCATCATTCGCCAGCGTCACCAACCAAGTCTCGCCCGGCAGCCGCAACATCCGCGCGTCCGGCGGAAAACGCAGACGACTGTCCAACACGACGCGACGCGGCTGGCGCCAGGGCACATTGGTGGGCGCGCTCCAACCCGCTTGCTCCTCGCGCACCGTCAAGGCCGGATCGTCGGCGATGACCGTATTGATCCCGGTCAGAATCGCGTCACTACGAATCCGCCACTGCTGGACATCAGCCCGCGCCGCTTCGCCTGTCAGCCACTGGCTCTCGCCATCGGCGGCGGCGGTTTTGCCGTCCAACGTCAGCGCCAGCTTGCAGCGCACATAGGGCCGGCCGGTGCGCATGCGTTTAACGAATCCGGGATTGAGGGCCGCGGCTTCCGCCGCCATCAGTCCGAATGCGACATCGATGCGCGCGTTACGCAGCGCAGTGAATCCGCCGCCGGCGACCTGCGGGTTAGGGTCCGGCATGGCCGCCACGACGCGCCCGATACCCGCGCTAATCAGAACATCGCTGCACGGACCCGTCTTACCGTGATGACAACAAGGCTCCAACGTTACATACGCCGTTGCGTCGCGCGCCTTGTCGCCCGCCTGCTTGAGCGCCAAAACTTCCGCATGGGGCCCGCCGGCGATGCTATGCCAGCCTTCGCCGACAATCTGTCCGTCGCGCACGATCACGCAACCGACCCGCGGATTGGGATGCACCGAATTCAGGCCCCGCGCGGCCAAACGCAAGGCCTGCGCCATGTAGGCGTGATCTTCCGGGGTAAACGTAGCGCTCATCAGAAAACCTTTGACTTACATCTTGCTGAATTTGGGATTTTCACCGTGGGGCGCGTTTGTGGGAGCGGTTTCCTACCGCGATTCTTCGTCGGTTTCCATCGCGGATAAATCTGCTTATATGGACCCGTCCTGTTTTGCAAGATAGCCCTCTTGTGATTGACGACGGGGTTGCGACTGCGCGCTTATATCCGGCCTGTTGACGGCGGGTTTTGTCGTCCGCCTGGCCACAATGAA
>JAKACW010000002.1 GCA_021821045.1 Pseudomonadota bacterium | reverse complement strand
TGCAGCGTCTGGGCGCCGCGCTGCAACCTATAATATATGGCCTCCACCACCACAACGGCATCGTCCACCAACATTCCCAGAACAATCACCACGCCCAGCAGGACCGGCTGGTTAAGCGTCTGTCCGGTACCATGCAATACCCAAAACGTGCCCGCCAGCGTAAACGGGATGCCGATGCCGATGAAACTCGCGATATGCAGACCAAGAAACACCCACGTCACCCCCGCAACCAGAATCAACCCGAGTAAAAGATTGTTTTGCATGATGGCAATGGCTTGGCGCGTCGGAGCGGTTTGGTCGTCGATCAAGACCAGGCGCATGCCGACATATTCCAGCATCGTGTTCTTGTCGGCGACATAATTTTTCAGCCGCTCCACCAACTCCAGCGTATTGACGCGCGCCTGCTTGGTGACGGCGAACATCACCGCCGGCTTGTCCCGGTGGCGAACCAAATGGGGCGGGTCTTCACGGGAGCGCTTGATGTCGGCGGCCGAGTCGAGCGTCAGCTCCGCTTCGTTGTTGACGATAGTGAACCGGCCGATGTGCTCGGCGTCGACCTTGGCGCCCACCATGCGCCCTATCCACGAGTTCCCGGCGACGTCGAAATCGCCACCGGCGACATCCTGGAATTGCGCGCGCAAGGTTTCGGCTATGTCCACCGGGGACACGCCTAGCTCCGCCAAACGCCGAGGGACGAATTCAACATGCACTTCCGGGTCGCTGGTGCCGGCGGTGTCGGCGCCATCCACACCCTTTATGCGCTCCAGATCGGTCTTTATCTTTGCCGCTTCGCGGCGCAGCGCCTCGTCATCGGCATCGCCCGCCAGTACGATGGTCGCGGTGGGAAACGAGTTGGCGGTGGTGATCTCGATGACCAACGGATCTTCGACGGAATCCGGCAGTTCGGCATTGGCTTTGGTTTGCACTTCCCGGCGCAGGTCATTCAACCGCTTGTCGAACACGCGGGCGCTGATGTCGCCAAAGCGCACCAAGATCGTTGATGTGCCTTCTCGGCTGCTGCTCAATACAAACTTGACATCCTGGACCTGCTGGATCGCTTCTTCGAGCGGGTTGGTGATGAGTTCTTCGACATCCTCGGCCGAACCACCGGGCAGGGCGGTGATAATGCTGATCCAATTGAAATTGATTTCGGGGTCTTGAGCGCGCGGCAGCTGGAAATAGATGAGTGTTCCGACGATGAGGACCACCGCAAAGGTCGTGTTGGCCAGCACATGGTTTTGGTAAATCTTGCTAAGCATGCGGCCTTACGCGCATCAACGCGCTAATCTATGGGCGCGAGGGCATCGCCGTCCTGAAGGCGATGTCTGCCCTCGGCCACGACGTAGCGGCCGGACGTCACGCTCACGGGCGCGGGCTGACCCTCGCGTATGCCAGGCACCGGGCGAAAACGCGCCTCGTTGGCAACCGCTTCGAAGTAGCCGACTTGATCGCCGCGGCGCACCAACACACTCGCGGGCAAATGGGCGGTCGCGACGGCAAAGCGCAACGTGCCGCTTTGGCCCGCTAACGGCTTCGAGGAGGTGAAAACCAAGCGCGCCTCCCGCATCCGATCCGTCTCGCCCACGGCCCCGGTCAACGCGCGCAGCGTCACCGGATGAGCGATGTCCCCGCTTTCGAACCGCAAATCGACCGCCGACATTAGCGCCTCAACATCGGACAGTTGAATCCGTGCGGACAGCTCCAACTCCCGATCACTGACCAACCGCAGCAATGGTGTTCCCGGCGCCACCCACTCGCCAACGGCGATCAGCCGCTCCGTGACGACGCCAGCAAACGGCGCCTGAACATTGCAGCGCGCGAGTTCCAGCTTTGCTTTGGCCACCGCCGTTGCTTGCGCGGCCCGCTCGGACTCCAGCGACGCGACGTCTGTTTCACGCTGTTTGGCATCGTCCGCGGAAATGCTATTGCTTTTCAGCAGGGCGTCGACCTTCGCGAGACGGTATTGCGCCAACTCGAGCCGGGCGATCCGATTGCGCAGACTGGCCTCCGCCTCCTCAAGGGCGATGCGCCGGTCGCGGTCATCCAAAGTCACCAGGCTTTGGCCTTGCTGCACCTGCTCGCCCACCTTGACATGGACAGCCAGCACCGCCGCGTCCACTTGAGCGGCAATCCGGCTATCGTGCAGCGCCACGGTGTGTGCGGACTGCGTCACCTCGGGATGGAACGCAATTGCGTCCATGGCTTCAATCTTCACCACGACCGGGTTCGCGGCTTGGCCGTGAGCGCTCACGGAAAAGGCCAAAGCGATGATCGATAAGAGGCGGCGCATCGTTTCTCGGTGCTTCGTTGTTCTTCGGCTTGGCGCCGTTAACAGCGACGCCGCTATAGACTCAAAGCTTCTTTCAAACCCCGCAAACTTGTCAACGGTTGGGGTGAGGCACAAAAGAATCCTTGCGCGAAATCGACGCCCGCTTTGGTTAACGCGCTGAAAACCTGTTTCTTTTCGACGAACTCGGCAATCGTCTTGACGCCCATCACGTGGGCGATGTCCTGAATGGCGCGCACCATCGCCGCATCCATAGGATCATCAATCATGTCTCGCACAAAGGCGCCGTCGATTTTGAGATAGTCCACTGGTAGCGTCTTCAGATAAGTAAATGAGGATAAACCCGAACCGAAGTCATCCAAGGCAAAGCGGCAACCCAATTCCCGCAGCGCGTTGATGAAGAGCATCGCCTTGGAAAGATTGGATATCGCCGCGGTTTCCGTGATTTCAAAACAGATTCGCCGGGGTGGAATTTCGTAACGATGGAACTGCTCGCGCACATAGTCCAGGAAACCATCGTCTGACAGCGAGGTGCCCGAGATATTGATGGCGAAAAGCCCATCCGAGCAGTCGATCGCATTGTCCCGGAACGCCGGCGCCAGGGACTTGAAGACGTGTCGAACGACCCATCGGTCCACGGCGGGCATCAAATTGTAGCGCTCAGCCGCCGGTATAAACGAGCCCGGCGGTATGATGTTGTTCTCATCGTCGAGCATGCGCAGGAGAAACTCGGCGTGAACATCCGATCGGTTGCCGTTTAGTGGGATGATCGGCTGAAAATACAGCGTGAACCGCCCGGACTCCAAGGCACGCACGATATCGCCGGTCCAATGCATCTCGCCGCGCCGGCGAACCAGTTCGGCGTCATCGACTTCGAACACGTGAATACGATTGCGCCCCAAATCCTTGGCCGCATAGCACGCGACATCCGCGGCGCTGAGTATGGTGGTAACATTTTCGCTTTGCGCGGTGATGCGCACCACGCCCATGCTCACGCCGATCTCGAACACGCGCCCCTCCCATGCGAAGCGGAATTCTCGAATCACTTGGCGGAACCCGTCGGCGATTATCAAGGCTTCCTCGATGGGTCGATCGAACAGCAGCAGGCCAAACTCGTCGCCGCCGAGGCGGGCCAGCACATCGGCATTTTTTAGCCGGCGGCGCAACAATACCGACAGTTGCCGCAGCAGCTCGTCACCCGCCACGTGCCCGCAGGTGTCGTTTACGAGCTTGAACTGATCCAAATCCAAGTAACAAAGCACGTGCTCGCCGCCAGTGCGCTTGGCTTGAAGCAGCGCCTGCTCCAGCTTCTGCTCGAACTCTCTTCGATTTACCAGTCCGGTGAGGGCGTCATGCGCCGCGTGATAGGCGAGTTGCTTGGCCATCGCGGTCGTTGCGGAAATGTCATGGATAGCGAGCACGGCGCCGACCACGGCGTCGGCGCTGTTGCGCAGAGGGGTGGCGGAAACTTCGACATCGGATTTCTTACCCTGCCGATGAGCGAGAACGTAGTTGACCAGCCATCCGGTCCTGCGGCTCTCCTTAAGGCAGGTCGTCAATGGATTTGCCAGGTCGCGTCGACCGAATTCGTCCATCAGGCTCAGTTCGTCGAGGTAGTGTCGACCGAGGAGATTGTCGGACGATCTTCCGATCATTTCCTCGGCAACGTTGTTGACGTAGTCGATAATGCCGTCGCGGGTGACGCTGACGATGCCGTCGCCGATGGAGTCCAGCGTCACCTCGATGCGCTCGCGCTGTTCGATCAACTCGCGCGCCGCATCCAGCCGCTCCAATTCCGCCGCCGCACGGGCGGCAAAAATTCTCAGCAGACTTTCCACTAAACGGGGATTGCTCATCGGGATGCGATCCAGCACCGCCAGAACTCCCGAAGGCGAGCCGTCGGAGCGGAACAATGGCGCGCCCGCGTAACTCTCGAAGCCCAGTTCGACGAGCATCTTGTCGTCGGGAAACAAGCTTTGAATACCCTGCGGATAACTGCACACGGTTTGACCCAACACATTGGCGCACGGCGTCCCGCTGAGCGGGAAGGCGAATTCAGTTTGCATCACGCCGTCGACGGTCATCGCGACAAACTCGATCGTATCCGGCTTAGACTCAACCGATCGCGCGATCAACGCGCAAGCGCTATCCGTCGCCTCAGCCAAGTGAAGCGCCAAAAGTTGGAAAAACTCGCGACCGGACTTGGCAACGAGCCCCGTGGCGGCCTTTTCCATGGCGCGCTCCAACTGTTTGTGCTCCGTCACGTCGCGGATAATGGCTAGCACAGCGGACCGATCACCTGTGATTTCGTCCTCGATGGGCACGATACGCGCTGAATGGTGGCGCCAGCTCCCATTGCGATGTCGTGCCCGGTATTCCACCGATTGGGATTGATTCAATTCCCGCAGCGTTTCAAACGCGCTCATGACGATCGCCCGGTCTTCCGGATGCACCGGGTCGAGATAATCGTCGTTGAGTTCAGCGCGATCGACGTAGCCCAGACTGTGATAATAGGCGGGGTTTCGAAACAGCAGTCGACCCGACGAATCCGCCAGCACAATAGGATCGTCGGCGTTCTCAACCAACGTTCGATAACGTCGCTCGGACTCCCCAAGCTTGCGCTCGACCTCCTTGGCGTCCGTGACGTCGCGCGACGTACCGATGATATGCGTTGGCTTGCCGTTTGCGTCGCGCTTGAATACTCGGCTGCGGCTTTGAAACCAGTGCCATTGTCCGACGCTGTCCTTCAGTCGATAAGCTTGGCCCACGACCTCGCCGTCTGAAATCGAATCGAAGCGCGCAAACCACCGCGGCAACTGCGACTGGTCGTCGGGATGCATAGTGCGACGCAGAAACTCCTCCGTAGACAACGACTCCGCTTCTGCCGAGTAGCCCAACGTGGGAGCAAGACGCCGATTGACATAAACGGGACGCATCGCGTGCAAGTTAAACACGAAGATCAAATCCGGACTCGCCTCGGCGATGGCGGTGGCAAGATGTGGATCAGCCAGCACATTGACGTCGGTTTCGCCCACGACATCGGAACGCGTCTTCTGCGAGGTTGTTTTCGGTTTTGATTTCATAAACGGAAAGGGACTGAACCGTGACAACGACACCCTTGGGGATTCGGCAATGAATCAAGCGGCTGGTGAAGCAAACAGTTCATGGCCCGCCGCAAACTACCTACGTACCTACGTATAGTATGCGACATTGTGCGCAAAGGCGACACCCGCCAGTTTGATTATGACCCACTCGAAAACGACGCAGCGCGCGTGGGATTTGATCGACCGGCGGGAGCTCGCGGGGCGGATGTACCGGCCACGTCACCGCTTACCCGCCAACGTAACAAGTACGCACCGCCATTTCATTCCCGGCGCGCACTTGAAGGTATTTTTCGTTAAAGGCTTTATCGGCCAATCGGCCGTGGGGGGAAGCGTCTTTCTGCCGGTAACGGCTCAACTGGCGCGGACCGCCGTTGTATGCGGAATAAGTCGCGCGCGCTAGATTGTCTATTTTTCCGGTGATCTTGTGCTCGGCTTTCTTCAACGCGTAGTTTTTCATGTAATGCAGCAAAATATCCGCCCCGGCTTGTGCATTGTAGAAAATATCCCACTTCAAACCATCGGTCTGGTAGAAGCCCCGCCAAACCCGTGGATTGACTTGCATGAGGCCGATATCGCCGGCACCGGAGCGTAACGGCATGCGTTTGCCTTTATCGTCGACATACTGGCGCCAACAGCTTTCCTGCCACGCGGCGGTGATCACCGTGGCCCGATAGATCGCGACATAGTCCTTTTCCAAGCCCTTGCGCTTCAACACGTCGTTCAGCGCTCGGTCGATTACCACTTGCACCATGGGCAGGTAGTCGTCCATATCCCTCGTTTTGGGCACCCAGTTGTTGAGTTTTTTTAGCAGGGCCGCATCGGGTTTGGTGCTTGCGTACGCGGGCGCGACGAAAAAATCCCAGATCAAAGGCAAAAGATTATCGGTTTCGGCGCCCGGTTCGATTCCGAGAAGAAAGTCATTCTCCAGCTCCGCATCGGGTTGCTCGGAGTAATCGACCGGATCCGCCGCGTCCGCCGGAGCCAACAATCTTGCCAGTCGGCGCAACCCATCGGTGGAAATCTCCACGCCGTATTCGGGGCCGAGCTTGTCCACCGCTGTCAGCGCGTCCGCGCCGGCAACGAAGGCAAGAAAATTCAGCGCCGACTGCTCGCCGATCTGTCGGCCGCCGACGCGCGAAACGACGGGCGCCAACTTGTCCCACTGTTCGACGAAAAGCGCGCGCACGGGGTCGCTCGCCTGCGGTTTCGCCGGACTAACCAGTGCTTCATTCAAGGCATAGCGAATCTCGATCAGCGACTCGAAAAGCTGGGAGCGCAGTTCACCGTCGGTCCCATCGTCGACGCTCTTTTTGATGACATAGGTGAAAAACGCATCCAAAGCATTTAGCCGCGCCTCGAAACGCTGCAATTCGTCGGGCGAGAGGGCGACGACGGCTTGCGAATCGGAAACGGCGCCGATGGCCAGCGGGAGCTGACCAACAAACGTGACCGCCACCTCATCCTTGCGCACCTCAACGCCGCCTAAGGCCAAGTCGAAACGCCCCGGCACAGACAAACCCTCGCCCTGATCGAGAAACTGTGCAAGTACTTGGTTGATTCCAGCGATCGATGTTTGCAGGTCTACAACCGTCGCGTCCAATGCCGTCCTCAGGTACTCCTCGGCCCACTGCCACAGAACGTTCGACGAATGGAGCGCAGTGCCGTTGGCATCATAAAATCGGATCGCTCGGGGCTTGGTCCGCAACATCTGCCGTCCCGCATCGACGTAAAGAATCTGATCGATGTCGAGCTTGCCGCGCCAGTCCAACATCAACATACAGTTGCCGCCAAAAAGCCGCCCGACGCGCGCCTCCGCATCCGCTTTGACGTTTATGAAACCGTCCTCCACCGCAATCTGCGGACGGGACAGTTCGAGATACTGGCAACCGCTGCCGTCATCGTTGACGCGCAGCACATCCCCTTTCAACGTAAACAAATGTGATTTCACCGCGGCGGCGATGAACTCCTCCGACAGGGTTATCGGCACGCGCAGGGGTTCGGCGGCGGATGTTGCGCAGGCGGCGAGCAAAGCAAGCGGCAGCGCGAAGTTACGACACCTTTGCGCCAACGGTAGCGTCCTCCATTGTCCCCCCATGCGCGATTGGCCCAACATTTTCGTTCAGCGCGTACCCAGCAAACCGCGCAAATTAGCTAAATGCGCTTGGCCTTTTTCCTGCCGTTGAACGGGATCGACCGGCTGCCCAGGCCTTTCGAACGCGAGATCTTGTTCGGGGAGTTCGCCCAGAAAGCGGCTGGGTTCACAGGAAACCGCTTCGCCTTGCTTGCGGCGCTTCTCGGCGTAGGTGAACGTGAGTGTCTGTCGAGCACGCGTGATGCCCACATAGGCCAGCCTCCGCTCTTCCTCGATGGTGTCCTCATCGATGCTGGTGCGATGGGGAAGAAGTTCTTCCTCCATGCCGATGATATAAACGTGGGCGAACTCCAGGCCCTTGGCTGCGTGCAGCGTCATCAACTGAACTTGATCGGACTGCGCCTCATCTTGGTTGCGATCGAGAATATCCATGAGCATGAGATGACTGACCACGCTGGCGAGATTCTTGTCCTTTAGATCCCGCTCGGCGATGCGCTCGATCCAGGATACCAAATCCGCAACGTTCTCCAGCCGCCGCTCCGCGGCCTTGGGGTTGGGCGCTTGATCGACCAGCCACTCACGGTAGCGTGTGGCGTCCAACAGCGCCTTGACGCACGCCGTTGCATTGCCGCGCTGCGCTTCATCGCTGAATCGCGCGATGAGGTCGCCGAATTCGGACAGTTTGTCGCACGCCTTGTCCGTCAAATGCTGACGCAGACCGAGCTCAAAACACGCTGCGAACAGGCTGATGCCGCGCATCTGAGCGTAGTGCGCAAGCTTTTCTATGGTTTGCGCCCCGATTTCTCGACGCGGCGTATTTATTATTCGAAGAAATGCCGCGTCATCGTCGTCGTTGACGAGCAAACGAAGATACGCCATGAAATCGCGTACTTCCATGTAGGAGAAAAAAGAGGTGCCACCGCTCAATCGATACGGAATATTGTTCTCGCGGAAGGCCTTTTCAATCAGACGCGATTGATGATTGCTACGGTACAACACGGCGTAATCGGAAAAACGCGTGCGCGCCTTGAACTTGTGGGCCAACAACTCCGACACCACCTTGTGGGCCTCGTGCTCTTCGTCCTTGGCCTGCAACACCCTCAGCGGTTCGCCCAAGCCGATGTCGCTCCACAGCCGCTTTTCGAAGACGTGCGGATTGTTCCCGATCAACTGATTCGCGGCACGCAGAATCCGCGACGTGGATCGATAGTTTTGCTCGAGCTTGATCACCATTAGCTGCGGATAGTCGTCGCTGAGCGTTCGCATATTCTCGGGTCGAGCGCCGCGCCAGGCGTAGATGGATTGGTCGTCGTCGCCCACAACGGTAAAACGGGCCTGCGGGCCGGCCAGATGCTTCATTAACTGGTACTGCGCCGCGTTGGTATCCTGATACTCATCGACGAGCAGATAGCGAACTCTGTTCTGCCAGCGCTCGCGCACGTCCGGATGCTCGCTCAGCAGGCGCACGGGTAGGGCAATGAGATCATCGAAATCGACGGCGTTGTAGGCCTTTAATAAGCGCTGATACTCGCCATAAACGATCGCTGCCCGATAGCCGGCGTCGTCCGAGGCCTGACTCAACGCGGTCTGCGGCACAACCATCGCATTCTTCCAGCGGGAAATTTGGCTCTGCAGCAAGGGCAGGGGACTGTCCGCGCGCTTGGCGTCGTCGTGGGTGATCTGTTTGATCAATCCAAGTGTGTCGTCGGCGTCGTAGATGGTGATGTTTTTTTTGTATCCCAGCTCCTTACCGTCGCGCTGCAGCATTTTCAGTCCAAGGGTATGAAAGGTCGAGATCTGAACTTGTCCCGCCTCCTTGGCCCGTTGCGCTTGGCTGACCCGCTCCTTCATTTCTCTAGCGGCTTTGTTGGTGAAGGTGACAGCAAAGATGTGCTTGCCCGCCAACTTGCCGTCGGACGTGAGGTGAAGAATCTTTTCCGTGATCACCTTTGTTTTTCCGCTGCCCGCGCCCGCCAATACGAGCAGCGGCCCCGACAGGTAATGCACGGCTTCTTTTTGTCGGTCGTTCAACGCCATAAAGGAACGAGAGGATTTAACGCTGGTAAGAAAGGAGACTCATTAAACCACAGCCCGCCAAACTGTTGTAGCTTGACAAACTGCAAAGGCATCACGGGGGCAGGCGCCGCGGTCAGCGGTTTTCGACAGCCATCGTCTTGGCAAGCGGTCGGAACATCAGTCCGTAAAACATCTCCAAGTAACGCCGTGTTTCGTCCCGCTCTAGATTGGTCACGTATTTCCAAAAACCGTAGATGCGCGAAAGCGTCATCATGCGTTCAGCATACAACGCCCAAGTATAGCGCTCCTCAACCCTCCGTATGGCGCCGTGGGACATGCGTTGCCAATACTGCGGATCGGCGCGGCAATTGGCGAAAAAATCCGCCATGCGCTTGGCGGCCGCCTCGCCATAGTTCGGGTCGATGTGAAATCCCGATACGCCATCGACGATTATCTCGAGGGGGCCGCCGTAGCATGTGGCGAAGGTCGGCAGCCCCGAGGCCATGGCCTCGATAACCGTCAAGCCGAAGGCTTCGAATAGCGCGGGCTGAACAAACGCGCCCTTTTTATCGGCGATGCAACGGTACAATTCGCCGGCAAAGTTTTTTTCCAAGCGCGCGCCGAGCCAGCGCATGTTTCCGTCCAACCCGTACTGATCCATCAGGGAATGCATGCGGGTAATTTGGTCCTGCTCCTCGCGGTCCGCCGAAGCTGCGGGATTGATTGAGCCTCCGACAATCACCAAGTTGGCCTCGGACCGAAGCGCCTCACTGCGACCGAACCATTCGACCAGCCCGGTCAGGTTTTTAATATGATCAAGCCGGGCCATGGAAAACAGAATGGGCTTGTCGGGGGCGACAAGCCTTCCGCGCGCGTCGGGGCGCGGCTCATCGGCGAACAAGAAGGCATTCAATTCGTCGTGCAGGGCCGTTCGCCTCCGGTTTGTCTCGCTGTACGGAAAATAAACCTCGGCATCCGCACCCGGCGAAACGATGTTGAATTTGGGATCGAACATGTCGACACCGTGCGCAACGCGGTAGAGTCCGGGCAACGTGAAAGAACTATAGCTCTCGTATTGGCCGACGCCGTCCTGCCGGCCGGCGATCTCCTGGTAGGTGGAGGCGATAATGAAATCAGCCGCGTTCATCGCGATGAGGTCGGCGGTGAACTGACATGCGAAGTGGTACTGCGCGTCGTTTTCCTTCCAGTAAAGATCCGACATGAGGTACTTCGTTTTTTCCAACGCATGGGCGATGTTGCACTGGGTCACGCCGAGCCGGTGCGCCAACAGCGAGGCGACAAGGTTGCCATCGGAATAGTTTCCAACAACGAGGTCCGGACGCCCGCCAAATTCGGCGAGCAACTCGCGCCCGACGTCGAACGCAAATCGCTCGAGATAAGGCCAGATCTCAAACCGTGAGATCCAATGGGGAACGATTTCGCCGCTTTCGGTGCGGAACGGCACGCGCAATATTCGCGCGTACTTGGTGCCGACAATAGGCTCGCTGGGCTGATCGCAGGTCGTTCCGCTGGGCGACTCGGGAATCAGCCGCGTTATCACGAGGATGCTCGGATCGATCTCCAGACCTTGCTCGTGCAGCCGAGTCCGCATCTCTCTCTCGAGGGCGCGAACCTGATCGAGAATGTAGACGACCTGGCCGCCTGTATCCGGCAAACCGAGCACGTTGGCCTGACCAAAGTAACCGTGGGGCGAGAGTATCGCCATATTGAATATCATCGGTATGCGCCGCAGAAAGCGCTCTAACGCGATCGGCTCGGGTGCTTCGAGCAGGTCGGAGAGCAGGCTCAGCGAGTCGCTCATGCGCGCCACGGTGCGCCCCCACCCGGGCTCGAATCCATACTCCTGCATGCGATGGCAGACATCGTCCCAGACACTCTCGCCCGGACATGTCGCAAGGTATTCCAAGGCCAAGCGAATACGCTGACGCAGCGGCTCGATTCCCGAGATCCTGCTGTTGAGCATCAGCTGCTGGCCCTTGTATTGATGCACGCTGAGAAACTCGAGCAAGCGTTGATTCCCAACGCCATCCTGAAACAGTTGGCTCGACAGACGCCGATTGAGGAATTCAACGCCCCGTCCAATCGACCGCGATTCCTTCAGCTTGGGGAAGTCACGGTTGAACGGCTGCAGGTCAAACTCGAGTATCCATTCGTCGCGGTTAGGGCCGCCACCGACCAGGGACTCCTTGAAGCGCAAAAATTCGTTGACGGTGATCGAGTCGATTTGCATGCTTTCGACGTGAATCCGCAGATACTCCCACCGGGCGACTTGAGGTCGAATGGCCAGGTAAATCCACGGCGGTCCGACGGCGGCTTCTTGCGCGGATCGGAAAATCGTCTCGACCTGAAGGGCGCGCAACACAGAGTCCGTGTTCTTTTCGCAGTGGACGGTGTAGATGTCCCAGATTTCCGAGCGCAGCCAGAAGGGCTTTTGCGGGCTCGTCAGCGCGCGAAACAGCAAATACCATTGATCTGGGTTGGCGGCAAAAGATTCGGCCAGTCGCTCGCTCGACGTCAAAAGAGGTCTCCTAGGAAAATTGGTTAGGACGCCCCGGTGCGAATCGAGGCGCGTTGTGATTCCTTGAGAAACGCAAAATGCTCGATGCCTTCCACAATCCCCGCCGCATACTCGCGCCTTGCGAAATAGACCCGTTCGGCGCCGCGAAGGCTGTCCAGTTCAGGACTGTGATTGCCCACGACAACACCGCAGGTGGCGCCCCGCAGCATCTCTTCGTCATTCCCTGAATCACCCGCCACCAACATCCGCTGCGGCGCGACACCAAGCTTAAAGGCGAGGTAGCGGATTGCACCGCCCTTTGATGCCCTCACGGGCAGAACGTCCAAAAAGGCGTTATGGGAAAATATCACATTGGCGTGAAGATCACGGACGCGCAAATGGCGCAAGATCTCGGGAATGTCTGGCATGAGATCGGGGTCGACGTTGTAGCTCACCTTGAAGCGACGCTGATCGATCTTCGCTTGAAGTTTGATACCAGGAAGCTCGCGCATCACGCGTCGAATTTCGTCGGCATGCCATCTGTAACTGATGAACTGGGACCAGTCTTTATCTTCGGCAAGATCCGGTCCGTAGTGGATTTCCGTTCCGACCGAGGTGATCAACACGTCGGGAAGCCTGACGTTCCATTCCTTCAAAACTTCGAGCGTGGTTTCGATGCGTCGACCGGTTGCGACGCCGAAGCCGATCCCCGTGCCTGCGTCCTCAATGCGAGACATAAGCGCCCGCAAACCTTGCTCATCACCCACCAGCGTGTTGTCGATGTCGGAGATGATCAGCCGGTCAAAGCGTGGACTGCGTTGGCTTTTGGCCGGCGCCGTGACCTTGCGGCCCGCTTTCTTGTGAGCCGACTTGATCTCGCGAAGATACTTGTTGACGTGCCCTTTCCAAGAGAAATGACGATTGACTCCACTCAGACCGCTTTGAGCGCAACGCCGCCAGAGGGCTTTGTCTTTCAGCAGGGTTAACAAGGCATGCGCCATCGCGTCCTTGTCCAATGGATCGATCAGCAGACCATTCTTGCAGTAGGCGACAATATCCCGCGGCCCCCCATCTTCGGTGGCCACGATGGGAAGGCCGCTGGCCGAGGCCTCCAGTAATGTCAATCCGAACGGTTCAGTCAGCGCGGGATTGATGAAGACGCCGCCCGACTTGGCCGCGAGTCGATAGAGGTGCGGAACGTCGTCGGGCTCATGATGCTTGGGATAGGCAATCGATCCGTAAAGATCAAAACGGTCGATCAAATAGAACAGATTGGCCAAAACCTGCTGCGGCCCTTCTTCCATCGTTTGGATGTCGTCGCGATTGCCTGCGACAATCACCAGATTCGCGCGCTCCCGCAGTTCTGCATTCTGGCCGAATGCTTCCACGAGCGTGCCGATATTCTTTCTCTCGTCCGGCCGGGACAAAGCCAGAATCATCGGTTTGCGCGGTTCGGCGAGAAAACGCGACACTTCGCCGAAAATCGCCGGCTTGTGCCATGCCTGCTTCGGGGAATGGAAGCGATGCAGATCCACCCCGGGCGGGATCACAACCATCCGTCGGGGTTGATAACTGTGGTACGCGCTGTATTGTTCATCGACTTCCTGGCGCGTGCTGGCCACGACGAGAGACGCATTGTCCAGAGCGATTTCCTCGGCCTCGATGCGCTGCGCCATGTTGTACTGATTTTCGATTTCCTTGGCTTTCAGCCCCTGGTCCGCCAACCGTTCCCGTTTAACACGGCCCAGCGAATGGCCGGTGTGAATCATGGGAACGCCGAGCAGGCCCGCCAATTTCGCGACCACGTAACCCGCGTCCGCATAGTGACTGTGCATGATGTCGGGATGGCGCGCCTGGGACTGAATGTAGCGAATGCCCTCATCGACGAAGGCATCCAAATACGGCCAGAGCGCTTCCTTGCGCAAATATTCGTCGGGACCGCAGCGCAACCGAACGATGTCGAAACCGGGCTTAACGGTTTCGCGTGGCTCCGCGTATTGTTTGTCGATGCCCGGTGCGATGACTTGGCGGGTTATCAATTCGATACGCGACACATCGGGATGCTCGACCAGCGCTTCGCACAGTTCGATCACGTACTTGATCTGGCCGCCGGTGTCAGCATCGCGCCCGAGTTCGAGGTCGCGGCCACGCACCAGTCCATGGACGCTGAACATCATGATGTAAATGCCGTCGTCTGCGGTTTTCACGGCGAATGACTCCATTCTTCGCGCAAGGCGGTGTAAACACTTCGGTCGGACAACGTGGCCCCTCTATTGGCGCAGATGAGCGCGGCAAAGTCCGTGGCCCGTCGCAGGGTTTGATCGAGTGGCCAATCGTTCAAGAGCCCGAACAGTGCGACCGAACTGAATCCATCGCCCGCGCCGACGGTGTCGACCACATTTTTCACGCGCGTCGGTTGGGCCTCAACCACGTGCTCGGCGGTCACGGCGAATGCGCCGTCGGCGCCGAGCGTAACGATGAGCAGTTCAGAGCCAAATTTGCTGCGCACAGCGGCTGCGATCTCGTAAAGCGAATTCGCGCGCACTCCCACTTGTTCCTGGACGATGCGCAGTTCGTCTTCGTTCAGTTTGACCCAGCGCGCGCCAGTGAGAGTTTGCGACACCAGTGCTTTGTCCCACCATGGCGACCGAAGATTGAGATCGACAAAAGTCGGGGAGGGCGACTGCGCTTTGAGTGATTCGAGCGTTGTACGGGAGACCGGCCCTCGAACCACCAACGTGCCGTGATAAATCGCGCTTGGCGCGGTATTGCGAAGCAATCCCAGACAAGGCGAGGACTCGATATAGTCATACGCCTGGTCGGGCGTGATTTCGAATCGCGGCTGACCGGAAACAACCGTCACGCGCACGGTGCCGGTTGAATGGTCATCGTCCACTTGGATCCCCGACGTGTCCAATCCCCAGCGCGCCATGGCGCTGAGCACGGCGCGCCCATTTACATCACTCCCAACGCGACTGACGAACAGGGGAGACATGCCGAAGCCCTGCAGATGCCAGGCGACATTGAACGGCGCGCCTCCGAGCACGACGGAACCGTCTTCGAATTGATCGAATAACACTTCGCCGACAATCATCGGCGAAGTGATGTTTGTCGCTTCTCTCACGCAAACCCCTTCCATGAGTCGCGTATTAAATTGCGTTCAGATGTTTTTTATACTAACGCCTGATGGCCGACATGGCCACCGCAACACCGAGAATTGACAAATTTGGAGGAAAATCTTGCGCCGCTATTCCACCGTTACGGATTTGGCGAGATTGCGAGGCTGATCGACATCGGTGCCTTTTAGAACGGCAACATGGTACGAAAGGAGCTGCAATGGAATGGTGTGAACGATAGGCGAAATCTCGTCTTCAGATTCCACAACATCCAGCACTTTAACATTCGGCTCATTTTCAAAATGAGACTTCTCGTCGGCGAACACATAAAGCTGACCGCCCCGAGCGCGAACTTCCTGTAGGTTGGATTTGAGCTTCTCCAATAGTTCGTTATTCGGCGCAACGACGATGACCGGCATGTCAGCGTCCACGAGAGCGAGCGGCCCATGCTTAAGCTCTCCGGCCGGATACGCCTCGGCGTGGATATAGGAGATTTCCTTGAGTTTCAGTGCTCCTTCCATCGCGACCGGGTAGTGCAATCCGCGTCCCAGAAACAACGCATGGTGCTTGTCGGCAAAGTCCTCGGCGATCAATCGAATGGCCGCGTCCATTTGCAGCACGTGCTCGATCTTTCCCGGCAGCGACTCGATCTGCCTTACCAGACGTGCCTCGGTTTCCGGGCTCAGTTTCTTGTATCGCCCGACGGCAATGACAAGCAACATCAATGCAACGAGCTGAGTGGTGAACGCCTTGGTCGACGCCACGCCGATCTCGGGTCCGGCACGAGTCATTAGGCACATGTCGGATTCGCGCACCAAAGAGCTTTCCGGGACGTTGCACACAGCGAGCGAGTCGCCGAACCCAAGTCGCTTGGCTTCTTTCAAACCAGCCAACGTGTCGGCCGTCTCACCCGATTGCGAAATCGTCACGATCAATGAGTTCTTACGAACGACCGGTTTGCGATAACGAAACTCACTGGCGACTTCGACGGAGCAGGGGATCTCGGCCAAAGTTTCGAACCAATGCCGCGCGACCAATCCGGCGTGAAAGCTGGTGCCGCAGGCAATGATGTGCACCCCTTCAATGCGAGGGAATATTTTCTCCGCCTGGGGTCCGAAGGTCTCGATTAACACCCGCCCTTTGTGGATGCGCCCTTCCAAGGTGTCGCTGACGGCGCGCGCCTGCTCAAAAATCTCCTTCAGCATGTAGTGACGATACTCGCCCCGCTCGACGGAATCGGCGGCAAGCTCGCTCTGCTTGATTGGTCGCTCGACGATGTTTCCTGCGTCGTCGTAGATCATGACGCGATCACGATAGATGTCCGCGATGTCGCCTTCTTCGAGAAAAATGAATCGCTGCGTCACCGGCAACAGTGCTGCGACATCCGACGCAATGAAGTGCTCGCCGATACCGACACCGATTACCAGCGGGCTTCCGCGCCGCGCTGCGACTAGACGACCCGCCTCCTTGATGCTGACAACGCCAATTGCGTAGGCTCCTTCGAAATCCTTGACGGCGGATCGCACCGCGCCAAGCAGGTCCATGCCTTTCTCGACGTGATAGTCGTAGATTTGATGAACAACGACTTCTGTATCGGTTTCCGACGTGAACGGATAGTTTTTCGCGCGTTGCTGCTTGCGCAGAGCTTCGTGATTTTCGATGATGCCGTTGTGAACAACGGCCACGGAATTGCGGCATATATGGGGGTGAGCGTTGCTAACCGAGGGCTCGCCGTGGGTTGCCCACCGCGTATGGGCGATGCCGAGTGCGCCGCGCAGGTTTTGTGCCGTCACTTCGCTATTAAGCGCCGCGACTTTGCCTTTTACTCGGACTCGTTCGAGCGCCGCATGATCATTAAGGACAACCACACCAGCAGAATCGTAGCCGCGATATTCGAGACGTCGCAACCCTTCGACCAGAATCGGAACAACGTCACGTTCAGCGACAGCGCCAACTATTCCACACATAAGTTTCCTTTATCCTGATTTTCTTGGCAGGCGGTGATCACGTCTAGGGCGCAGTGTCTTTGCCGCTTTTTGACTTACGCGGCCTCTTCCATCCCGTTTTTACCTGTTGAGGCACGCGACTGATCACCAGGACATTTTCCGGAACATCTTTCGTAACGGTAGTGCCTGCCGCAACCGTCGCGTCGTTGCCGATAGTTATCGGCGCGACCAACTGGGTATCGGAGCCAATAAAGACCCGATCGCCAATAATCGTTTCGTGTTTGTTAGCGCCGTCGTAGTTGCAGGTGATCGTGCCCGCTCCGATGTTGACGTCTTCGCCAACTCGGGTGTCGCCCACGTAACTCAAATGATTAATTTTTGTACCATGTTGAACGTGGGCCTTTTTTAGTTCGACGAAGTTACCAATATGGACGTCAGCGGCCAAGTCGGTGCCTGGTCGCAGGCGGGCAAAGGGCCCGATTCTGGCCGACTCGCCGACGATGGCGCCATCAATGACGGAGTTCGCGAAAATTTGCGAATTTTCACCGATGATCGAGTCTTTTATACACACGTTCGGTCCAATAACAACATTCCGTCCGAGCTCCACTCGTCCCTCGAACACCGCATTAATGTCGATAACGCAATCGGGCGCGGCAATCAGTTCACCGCGCACGTCAATTCGATTCGGATCCCGGAGGGTTATGCCATTTAGCATCAACTTCTCGGCAATTCGACGCTGATAGTTACGCTCCATATCCGCCAGCTGGGAGCGGGTGTTGATTCCCATGATCTCGATAGGATCGCTAGGGTGAACCGTGTGGACTCGAAATCCGTCCTTAACGGCCAACGCAATGACATCGGTGAGATAGTATTCGCCTTGGCTGTTCTTATTGGTGACCTGACTCAACCACCGCTTCAAATCCTTAGAAAAGGCCGCAATAAAGCCAGTGTTGATTTCAGTGATGCGTTTTACGCTCTCGGATGCATCCTTTTGTTCCACGATCTCGCAAACGTTGCGTTTGCTGTCGCGGACAATACGGCCGTAGCCCGTAGGATCCTCAAGATGGGCGGTGAGCAAAGCAAGTGTGGAGCCATCGAGCTGACGCAGCAGAGACCGCAAGGTATCGGCACTGATGAGTGGAACATCGCCGTACAAAACCAGAACTTTGTTGTCGTCATCGATAAGTGGAAGCGCCTGATTCAAGGCATGGCCCGTGCCGAGTTGTTGAGATTGCTCGACCCATCTACATCCGACGTCGCCGATGACGCGTTTGAGTTGCTCGCCACCGTGTCCATAGACCACATATATATTGTAGGCTCCGATCTCGTGAGCTGCCTTCAGAACATGCGACAGGAGGGGTTGGCCGCCGAGATCATGAAGAACCTTCGGCAATGCGGATTTCATGCGGGTGCCTTGGCCCGCTGCCAATATCACTACGCTGAGCGTCATACCATGAGTCTCGTCGGTCGGTTGATCATTTGGGCGCTGAGCCCTGGGAATGCTTACTCGCTAATCGGTGGAGAAGACAAGTCCGCGCATATTCTATCGCGTTTTCATAACGAAAAATGAAGGCAACAAAAAAGCGGCCGAAACCGCTTTTTTGCTGGGGCCCGGCCGGAGACATTCCCCGCGCCGGCAAGACTGCGCGGGCCTAGCGCCCCGATTTCTTTCTAAGCCTCTGAATCGCCTGCAGTTGCGCGACGGCTTCCGCAAGTTCTTTTTCAGCTTTCGCATACTCGAACTGAGACGTCTTATCCTTTAGCGCCTGCTCCGCGCGCTGCTTGGCCTCCATGGCGGCAGCCTCATCGAGATCGCGAGCCCGCTGGGCGGTGTCGGACAGGATAGTAATTACGTGCGGCTGGATCTCAAGAATCCCTCCGGACACATAAATCTCTTCTTCTTCCCCGCCGGGTTTTTTGACGCGCACTTCCCCCGGCCTGAGAAACGTCAGCAGGGGCGTGTGCCGTGGCAGAATGCCCAGCTCTCCCGCGGCGCCAGGCGCGAACACCATCTCCGCCTGCCCGGAAAAGATGGCGTGCTCGGCGCTTACAATTTCGACTTGCACTGTCATTGCCATGTGAACTCAGCTCCCGCAGGATGATTGGGCGATGAGAGCGGTCTCGCCATCGCCCAGTCGATTTACAGTTTCTTCGCCTTCTCGACAGCTTCTTCGATGCCGCCGACCATGTAAAACGCCTGCTCGGGCAGGTGATCGTACTCGCCGCTCACAATCGCCTTGAATCCGGCAATGGTGTCTTTGAGCGAAACGTACTTGCCGGGGGAACCGGTGAAGGTTTCCGCAACAAAGAACGGCTGCGACAAGAAACGTTGAATCTTACGGGCGCGCGACACCGTAAGCTTGTCGGTTTCGGACAGCTCGTCCATGCCCAAAATCGCGATGATGTCCTTCAGTTCTTTGTAGCGCTGCAACAAACCTTGCACGGCCCGCGCCGTGTCGTAGTGGTCCTGACCAATAACCAACGGGTCAAGCTGTCGACTGGTGGAATCCAGCGGATCAACCGCCGGATAGATCCCCAACTCGGCGATCTGTCGTGACAGTACCAGGGTAGCGTCCAAGTGAGAGAACGTCGTCGCCGGAGACGGGTCAGTCAAGTCGTCGGCGGGCACGTATACGGCTTGGAACGACGTGATAGAACCGGTGCGCGTGGACGTAATACGTTCTTGCAGCACCCCCATCTCTTCCGCCAATGTCGGTTGGTAACCTACGGCGGAGGGCATACGTCCCAGCAGTGCCGAGACTTCAGTGCCGGCCAGCGTGTAGCGGTAGATGTTGTCGATGAACATCAGAACGTCACGGCCTTCGTCGCGGAAATATTCGGCCATCGTCAAACCCGTCAACGCAACGCGAAGTCGGTTGCCCGGCGGTTCGTTCATCTGGCCGTAAACCAGTGCCACTTTGTCGATTACGCCGCCTTCTTTCATTTCGTGATAGAAGTCATTGCCTTCGCGGGTACGCTCACCGACGCCGGCGAACACGGAGTAGCCCGAGTGCTCGACCGCGATGTTACGGATCAGCTCCATCAGTGTTACGGTCTTGCCGACGCCCGCACCACCGAACAGACCGATCTTGCCGCCTTTGGCGATCGGCATGATCAAGTCGATAACTTTGATGCCGGTTTCGAGAATTTCGACGGCCGGCGCCTGATCGGCGTAAGCCGGCGGCTTGCGGTGGATGGGCCACCGATCGTCGGTGGCGACCGGACCCGCTTCATCGACAGGCCTGCCCAACACGTCCATGATCCGGCCGAGCGTGGCTTTCCCAACAGGAACCTGAATCGGTGCGCCGGTGTTCGCCACCGCCATTTGCCGCTTAAGGCCGTCTGTTGAACCCATGGCAATCGTGCGAACGACTCCGTCACCCAACTGCTGTTGAACTTCCAGCGTCAAGCCCGCTTCGTCTACATTGAGGGCATCATGAACTTTGGGCATCTTGTCGCGCGGAAACTGCACGTCGACGACCGCACCGATGATTTGAACGATATTTCCAGCACTCATTTTCCGTTCCTCTTAGAAAGCTAATTTTTTGTGCCCTAGACCGCCGCCGCGCCGCTGACGATTTCCGAGATTTCCTGCGTAATCGCCGCCTGCCGGGCTTTGTTGTAAACGAGTTGCAACTCGTCGATAAGATTGCCGGCATTGTCAGATGCGGCCTTCATCGCCACCATTCGGGCCGCTTGTTCACAGGCGAGATTTTCCACTACGCCCTGGTACACCAGGGACTCGATGTAGCGCATGAGCAGCGCATCCAAGACATCCTTGGCTTCCGGCTCATAGATGTAATCCCAATGGTGTTTCAGTTCTTCCTGCGGCTCAGACTCGATGGGGAGCAGTTGAAGCATCTGGGGTCGTTGAACCATGGTCGACACGAACTCGTTGTGCATCAGGTGCAGCGCGTCGATTTCGCCCTTGTCGTAGGCGTCCAACATGACTTTGACCACGCCGATAAGGTCGGCCACCTGAGGCGCATCGCCGAGGTCGCTGGCTTGCGCGGCGATGTTGCCGCCCATGCGGGCAAAGAAGCTGTTGGCTTTACGGCCGATGGTGCATACACTGATCTTGGCGTTGGCGCCGCTCCACTCTCGCATCTGGCCGACGACCGCCCGAAACATGTTGGCGTTGAGGCCGCCGCAAAGACCGCGATCCGAGGAAATAACAATCAATCCGATCTTCGCGACGTTGCGCTTCAGCATGTACGGATGTTTGTACTCGGGATGAGCGTGCGCCAGATGGGAGATGACGTCCCGCATCTTCTGCGCGTAGGGTCGCGAGGCAGCCATTCGATCTTGAGCTTTACGCATTTTGCTCGCCGCGACCATCTCCATGGCACGCGTGATTTTCTGCGTGTTCTTGATGCTCTTGATCTTGGTGCGTATTTCCTTACCAACGGCCATGTGCGTCTACCTTACCAAGTGTGGTTCGCTTTGAAGTCCTGCAGAGCAGAGCGAAGACCGCCTTCGATTTCACCGTTGTAGTCACCGGTCTTGTTGATCCGGTCCATGAGCGCGCCCTGCTTGGAGCGCATGTACGCGTGCAATGCGGACTCAAACGCGCCCACTTTGGGCAACTCGACATCGTCCAGGAAACCCTGGTTGGCCGCAAACAACGACACAGCCTGCTCAGCGACGCTCAGCGGAGAGTACTGCTTCTGCTTCATCAACTCCGTGACGCGTTGACCGCGTTCGAGTTGTTTGCGGGTTGCGTCATCCAGGTCGGAAGCAAACTGGGCGAATGCAGCCAGTTCTCGGTACTGGGCAAGGTCGAGTCGCACACCGCCGCCGAGCTTCTTGATGATCTTGGTCTGGGCGGCGCCACCGACGCGGGATACCGACAGACCGGCATTGATGGCGGGGCGGATACCGGCATTGAAAAGATCCGATTCCAAGAAGATTTGGCCGTCCGTTATGGAGATAACGTTTGTCGGAACGAACGCCGAAACGTCGCCCGCCTGCGTTTCGATTACCGGCAACGCGGTGAGCGAACCTGTTTTCCCCTTGACCGCAC
Source organism: Pseudomonadota bacterium (assembly GCA_021821045.1). Taxonomy (GTDB): domain Bacteria; phylum Pseudomonadota; class Gammaproteobacteria; order JAADHS01; family JAADHS01; genus JAKACW01. Next base: position 92,931 of record JAKACW010000002.1, on the reverse strand, counting down.
CGTTGGTGAACTTTTCCACATAGTCGGCGTTTACACGGGCTGCGCGCTCGAGCAGACGCGAGTGCAAGTAGAAGACGTCGCCAGGGTACGCTTCACGACCGGGCGGACGACGCAGCAGCAAGGACACTTGTCGGTACGCCCACGCCTGCTTGGTCAAGTCATCGAACACGATGAGCGCATCTTCGCCGCGGTCGCGGAAGTACTCGCCCATGGAGCAGCCGGCATAAGGTGCAATGTACTGCATGGCGGCGGAGTCGGAGGCGTTGGCGGCAACAACGATGGTGTGGTCCATGGCGCCGTGCTCTTCCAGCTTGCGTACTACGTTGGCGACAGAGGAAGCCTTTTGGCCCACTGCAACGTAGATACACTTAATGCCGGTGCCCTTTTGGTTGATGATTGCATCGATGGCGACGGCGGTTTTGCCGGTCTGGCGGTCGCCAATGATCAGCTCGCGTTGGCCGCGACCGATCGGCACCATGGCGTCGATCGCTTTGAGGCCGGTTTGTACCGGCTGATCGACCGACTTACGATCGATTACGCCGGGCGCAACTTTTTCGATCGGCGACGTACCGTCGGATTCGATCGCACCGCGTCCATCAATCGGATTGCCCAGCGAGTCGACGACGCGGCCCAGCAGACCGCGACCGACTGGAACTTCCAGAATGCGGCCTGTGCATTTGACCGTGTCGCCTTCGGAAATGTGTTTGTAATCCCCAAGAACCACGGCGCCAACGGAGTCGCGCTCCAGGTTCAGCGCCATGCCGAACGTGTTGCCGGGAAACTCGATCATTTCGCCGTACATAACGTCCGCGAGTCCGTGGATGCGCACGATACCGTCAGTCAAGCTGACCACGGTTCCCTGGGTGCGCGCCTCAGTCACAACCTGGAACTTTTCGATTCGTTGCTTTATGAGTTCGCTAATTTCTGATGCGCTAAGTGCCATGTGTTTATCCCCTTAAAAACGTTAAACCGTGAGTGCGTTGCCCAGGCGATCCAGGTGGCCGATCACAGACCCGTCGATGACGTAATCGCCGGCTCGAACCACGACACCACCGACCAGCGATTCATCGACGCGGGAAGTCAGTGTGACATCGCGGCTAAACCGCTTTTTCAACGCACTGGAAATCTGTTGCTCTTGTTCTTTATTCAGTGGAAACGCCGAGGTGACCTCGGCGTTCAACGTTGCTTCCGCTTGAGCGCGCAATTGGTCATAGAGGTCGCGAATGGCGGGCACGAGAGCGAGTCGTCCGTTTTGCACGACAATCTTCACAAAATTCTTGCCGGCTTCAGTCAACTTCGCACCGCAGGTATCGATGACCAACTGGGCGAGCTGGTCTTTAGTGATTTGCGGGTTTCCAAAAAGCGCCTTGACTCGCTCATGCGCAGCAACGCCTGTCAGGGCTGCCAACGTTGCTGACCAGCCCTTCAGATCGCCCTGTTTAGAGGCCAGCTCAAACAGGGCTTGAGCATAGGGTCGCGCGATAGTACGTTCTTCCGCCATGACTTAACCTCTAAATTTGAGCAACCAAGTCCTTCAGCAGGGACTCGTGTGTCTTGGCGTCGATCTCTTTCTTCAGGATCTTGCTCGCACCCGCGACAGCGATGCTCGAGACTTGGGCGCGCAACGCTTCCTTCGCTCGGTTGACCTGTTGATCGAGTTCCGCGCTGGCTTGTGCCTTGATGCGATCGGCTTCGGCCCGCGCCTCGCCCTTTGCTTCTTCCACGATCTCGGAAGCGCGCTTCTCTGCTTGAGCGATGATCTCGGACGCTTTAGCCTTCGCCTCGTGCAACGATTCTTTGGCTCGCTTCTCGGCAAGCTCGAGTTCGTGGCGACCCTTTTCGCCGGCGGCAAGACCGTCGGCGATGCGCTTTTGACGATCTTCGAGCATCTTTGACATCGGCCCCCAAAGAAGCCGATTCACGAACCAAATCAACAGCACAAAGGCGATGATTTGTCCGAACAGCGTGGCTGTAATATTCACGTTCGGTACCTCGTTCTACAAATGGGTTATTGATTAACCGCCGATTGCGGCTTCCAACGCACCAACGAACGGATTTGCGAACAGGAACCACATGGCGAACGCCAAGATGATGAACGGGAAAGATTCCATCAAACCGGCGAAGATAAACATGTTGGTCATGAGGGCCGGGCGCATTTCGGGTTGACGAGCGATACCTTCGAGGGTCTTGGCGCAGATCAAGCCCCAGCCGATGGCCGATCCCAAACCGGCGGCAGCGAGGATAACGCCAACGCCAACGGCGGTGTATGCGTAAATTTGGGCAATCATGTCAGGTGTCATTTCGTCGTACTCCCTAAGTTAAGAAATTAAAGAATTAATGGGCGTCCGCTTCGGTATGGGCCATACCGAGGTAGACAATCGTCAAAACCATGAAGATGAATGCCTGCAGGGTGATGACCAGCAAGTGGAAAATCAGCCATCCCAGGTCTAACACGATCTGCAGGGGCAACCAAAACAGCGCGGCGGCGCCGACTGCCATGGTTCCGCCGATGAGTGCGATCAAAAGGAACACGAGCTCACCGGCGAACAGGTTGCCGAACAAACGCAGGGCTAGGCTGAGAGGCTTGGCGAGTTCTTCGATAATCGACATGACAATGTTGACGGGAACGAAGAACTTGCCGAATGGGTGGAACAGAAACATTTTCAGATAGCCGACCGGGCCCTTGACCTTGATGTTGTAATAAATGATCAGTGCGAAAACCGTCAGCGACATGCCCAAGGTCGTGTTCAAGTCGGTGGTTGGGACCACTTTCAAATATTGGATACCGAACCAGCTCGCGATCAGCGGCAGCAGGTCAACAGGAATCAGGTCCATGAAGTTCATCAGCCAAACCCACACAAAAATGGTGAGCGCCAATGGGGCAATGAGCGGATTGTGGCCGGGGAATGTGTCCCGCACTTGGCCGCTGACAAAGTCGAGGATGGTTTCGATAAAATTCTGAAAGCCGCTGGGCTTATCGGGATTGAGATTGCGGGTGACGCGCCATGATGCGGCGATGATCACGCCGGCGAGGGCGACTGAGAAAAATAAAGTATCGAGATTGATAGCCCAAAATCCGGCTGGCTGATGGGTCACCGGATCACAATTGCCAACGCACAGGTTGGTCAAATGGTGTTGGATGTATGCGACCGTTCCGCCGCCTTCCGCTGCGCCGCCACTCACGTGTTCGCCCCCTAAATCTTCTCGTCGTTAACCGACCGCTTCAACTGCATGGCGAGGAGGTAGGTCGCCTGCGCGACCGCGAATCCTGCCACCATTGCCAGCGGGTCTAACCCCAACTTGCCGACACCCAATGCGAAAAGGACGAGTGCCAGAAGGAACCGCTGCGCCGCGCCAAAGTAAAGCACGGCCATACTCTTATTCTTGCTTTTCTCGGCGCTAGCCGCCGCGCGGCGCACGCCCGTTATCAGCAACACAGCAAGCACGATGCTGATTGCGGTACCGTAGATCGCGGATTGCGCCCCTATCGCTCCCTTGGCGAGGTAGAACCCTGCCGCACAAAACCCGCCGAGTGTAATTTGAGTTATAACGAGACGGCGTGTCTGTGTTGCGAATTCTGTCTTGCTTTGTTCCAACTTAGCCAAGCCTAATCAGGAGCTTGTAGGCTTTTAGAACTCCTCCCACAAAACCTAGGCAACCGAATATCAGCATAAAAATCGGCTTCGTATCCAACCAGGTGTCCACGCCGAAGCCCAACAAGAAGCCGGCGACAACCGTGGCTGTCAACTGAGTGCCCACCCCTATCAACACCCAGGCGGCGCTCGACGATTTTTGCATTTCAAGGCGCCTGAAAAATTGAGGCGGCAGTATAGCTTGGCCGAATTTCAGCTGCAACCCCCGTTTTGCGCGCTGGGGGTATGCATTTTGTTCGAGAGAGGCGGGGTTTTTGAATTCGTCGCAAGGCCTAACGAATATGTCCTAGAATGCCCTCGAGTTCGTCAACACTGTTGTAATTGATAACAAGCCTGCCTTTGCCCTTGGCGCCGTGTTGGATTGCAACCCGGGCGCCGAGCTTTTCGCTCAAATCGTCCTGCAGGCGTTTTACATCTGGATCAACATTGCGTTGAGGCGATCGATTGGGCCGGCTTTGCTGCAAGTGGCGCACGAGCTGCTCGGTTTCGCGCACAGTGAGCTGTTTGGACACAACGCGGCGGGCCGCCTCGCTTTGCATTGAAGCCGGCAACGCCAGCAACGCACGGGCGTGGCCCATTTCGATGGCGCCGGTCTCGAGCAGGCGCTTCACCTCGTCCGTGAGTTCCAGCAAGCGCAACAGATTCGACACTCCGGCGCGTGAACGCCCGACGGCTTGCGCGACCTCTTGATGCGTCAGCGAAAATTCGTTGGCAAGGCGCTGCAAAGCAACCGCTTCCTCCAACGGGTTCAAATCCTCGCGCTGAATGTTTTCGATAAGCGCCATGGCCAGCGCGGCTTCATCCGGCACATCGCGAATGACAACCGGGATCTCATCCAGGCCGGCCAGCTGTGCGGCCCGCCAACGCCGCTCCCCCGCGATGATCTCGTAACGTCCCGGCGTGGCAAGCGGTCTGACCACGATCGGCTGCACAACGCCCTGCGCGCGGATCGATTCGGCCAATTCAGCCAATCGGTCCTGATTTATTTCGGAGCGCGGCTGATAGCGTCCGCGCTGCATGACATCGACGGGCAACCGGCGCAGCTGATCTTGCGAGGCCGGCGTGGGCGCAGCCGCTGCCGCGACCGCCCCACCGCCGCCCAGCAATGCATCGAGCCCGCGTCCCAATCCCCGTTTTTTTGCCAGCGTCATGATTAAAACCTGCTTTTATTGAAAATGAATGTTAGCTCGGGTTCGTCCAGCCAACGCGATCCGCTTCGCCGCCGCCCGGTTCACTTACCCTCGTGGAGTCTACATCGTCGTCCGCCGTGCCACCATCGCGGTCCCCTGGAGCCGTTTCGCCTTCCGCACGCCGCAGGATCTCCCCGGCCAATGCCAAGTAGGCTTGGGCGCCGCGCGAGTATTTGTCGTACAACAGAATGGGCAACCCGTGACTGGGCGCCTCGGCCAGTCGCACGTTGCGCGGAATCACGGTGCGATAAAGAATGTCGCCGAAATGAGCCTGCAACTGGGCAGAAACGTCGTTGGCCAGATTGTTGCGCGGGTCAAACATGGTGCGCAGTAAACCTTCTAGATGGAGCGCGCTGTTCAAGCTGGAGCGAACCCCGTCGATCGTGTCGAGCAAGTCGGTGAGGCCTTCGAGGGCGTAGTATTCGCACTGCATCGGCACGATGACAGAGTCAGCGGCCACCAGCGCGTTGAGGGTGAGCATATTCAACGAAGGCGGGGTATCGACGAAAATGAAATCGTACTCGTCGCGCACTTGGCGCAGGGCGTTGCTGAGGCGTTGTTCGCGATCGGGAAAATTCTTGAGCTGGACCTCCGCGGCCGTGAGGTCGGCATTGGAGGGAACCAGATCGTAGCCGCTGTCCAGGCCGCGAATTACGACATCCGCGACGGTACTCTCGCCCAGCAACATTTCACAGGAGCTCGCCGTCAACTGCTTCTTGTCTACCCCGCTACCCATGGTGGCGTTGCCTTGGGGATCGAGATCGATAAGCAAAACGCGCCGTTTGGTCGCGGCCATGGAGGCGGCAAGATTAACAGCCGTGGTGGTTTTGCCGACACCGCCCTTTTGGTTGGTTATGGCGATTATGCGCCCCATATGCAGCGATAAGTCCCTAAAGTTGACGCTCAACAATGACCGCGTAGCGCTCCGCCTCCAATCCCGGGACCGGCAGCGTGGCGATTTCGCCGATACGCCACCCGGCGGGACAATGCGGCTCATCCTGCACGACGTTCGGCCCTTTCATCCAGACCATTCGCCCGGCTTCGCAACACAAGGGTGCGCACCAAGAAACCAGCTGCGCGACATCCGCGACGGCCCGGGACACGATGGTATCGAAGCAACGCGGCGCCGCCAGCTTTTCGACCCGTGTGCAGCGCACCTCGACGTTGGTTAAGCCGAGCTCGACGATCGCTTGATTGACGAATCGCGTCTTCTTGCCGTTGCTATCGACGAGCACGAAACGCGAAGAGGGCAGAGCGATCGCCAACGGGATACCCGGGAAACCCGCACCGGTACCCACATCAAGATGGAATGAGCCCTTAATGTACGGCACCACAGCTAGACTGTCGAGCACATGGCGGCGCACGAGATCCAGCGGATCCTTGGATCCGGTGAGGTTGAATACAGCATTCCATTTCAGGATGAGCTGGATGAACGGAATCAATTGTTCGGCCACGACGGGCGCAACAGGCGGCTGGAAGCTGCTACAGCCAGCACGCAGCTCATCGCGCCAGGATTCGGATCCGCTCATAAGTCAGTGTTAACCAATTGATAATATTGTCGATCGAAAAATTCGGTCGAGCGGGGCCAAAGGGCGACAAGCCAACGTCCAGCGTTCCGCGCGGCTCACCGCGATTGCCGAGATTACCATATCAATGAGTCGGCGTTTAATATAGACGCACACTGCCACTGCACCCTTCAAATGTCCGAGCCGTTATAACACGCGTTAAAATGACGCTTCGGAGGGTCATGCAATGAAGAAATGGCAGTGTATCGTATGTGGTTTTATATATGATGAGGCAATGGGCATGCCGGAAGAGGGGATTGCGCCAGGTACGCCGTGGTCAGATGTTCCCGACGATTGGGTTTGCCCTGATTGCGGTGTGGGGAAAGAAGATTTTGAAATGATCGAGCATTAAACAATTAATGAAACGTATTGTCATCGTCGGAACGGGGCTCGCGGGCTACACGGTCGCACGGGAAATTCGCAAACTCGACAGCGCGGCGCAGCTGACGTTGCTCACCGCGGACGACGGCGGGTTTTACTCCAAGCCCATGCTGTCCAATGCATTCGCGCAAGGCAAAACGGCGGAGACGTTGGTAAATTTCCGCGTAGAGCAGATGGCCAGCCAGCTCAAAGCGGACATCCGTCCGAATACGATCGTGGCTGCGATCGATCCGGCAAACCATGTCGTCCGCTGGGCAGACGGCGAAATCAGTTACGATAAATTGGTATTGGCGCTCGGGGCCCGACCCATTCGCCTGCCGTTCGAAGGTTCCGCCGCGCAATCGGTCTTGTCGGTCAACAACCTTCGTGATTACGCCGAGTTCCGCGGAGCCGTGGCCAACGTCAACCGCATTCTATTGATCGGTGGCGGACTGATCGGGTGCGAATTCGCCAACGATCTGCTTAAGGGTGGATTTTCGGTGACCCTGATCCATCGTGGCGCGGCGCTTCTCGACGCCCTCGCGCCGGCAATCGTCGGCGAGGGTCTACGGGCCAAGCTCACGGCGGCGGGCGTCTCGATCGAAACCGGCGCCAGCGTCACGCACATCGACACCGCCGAGAGTGGAGAACTCATTGCGCGCCTGGCCGACGGCCGTGAATTTGAAACGCCCTGCATACTGTCCGCGATTGGCCTAACACCTGCCACGAATATGGCTTCAGAGGCGGGGCTCAAGGTCAAGCGCGGCATCGTCACGGATCGTTATCTCGCGACGTCCCATCCGGACATCTTTGCCCTTGGCGATTGTGCCGAGATGGATGGCGTTTGGCTGCCGTACGTCATGCCGATCATGAACCAGGCGCGGGCGCTGGCCAAAACACTCCATGGGGAAAACACGCCGGTGAGCTATCCCGTCATGCCGGTAATCGTTAAAACACCCCTCTTCCCCGTGGCGGTTGTGCCGCCGCCAGCCGTAAGCGGCGCATGGCAATCGCAATCCGACGCCGACGGCGCTAAAGCGCTTTTCTACGACAGTGACAAGCGTCTGCGCGGGTTCGCACTTGGCGGGCACTTCACCAGCGAAAAAGCTACGCTTTCTAAAGAAGTAATCCTTTAACGTTTATTAATCCCCCACCGTTGCCAAGCACAATCATCCAGTTCAACTGCTTAGACCGAGCGCCGATATGAACGTGGGGGCCGCAATCAAAACGTTGCACTGTTTGCGGAGAGCTTGCTGATCGCCGCGGAGTGATTCCGCTGACCGTTGTTTAGGGCTTTGAGACCACGTGATTCCATTTGCTGAAACGCTCGAGCGCATACTGCGCGCCTGCAGCGCCGCGACACCCGAGGGTGCGGTGACGTTCATCATGCTGCGCGAACCACGGGCGGCAATGCTGAACACAGTTGTTTATACCGGCGCGCCTTACCGCGAGAAGGGACATCACCGGCTGGCGTTATCGCCATCCCACGCCTACGCCAAGATTCTGCGCGATCCGCAGACCGTTGATCTGCCGCTCACCGCCGAACTTTCGCCGCTGCCCAGCGCCACCGCGCAGCTAAACGACGCGCGAATCCTCGCCATTCCGGTAATTTCGGATGATCGAACCGTCACCGCCCTGTTATGTGTCGTGGTACCCACGCAACACAGCACCGAGATAAACGCCATCTTGAACAGAGTAGCGCCCTTGGCGCCACTGATCGATACCGCCCTGCAAATTCAACGTCAACCGGTCGACGATTCCGGCGAGCGTTTTCGGCGACTGCACGAGAAGTCTGGCGATCCCGTCGCGATTCTGTCGCGTGATCTAAAGGTCGTTGAGACCAACACCGCCATGGCCCGTCTGCTGGGGGCTGACATTGATGCGTTGACAGCACGCTCCCTGAGCGATTTCTTCCCGGACAAAACCGCGGCTGGACGCTGCGCGGCCAAGTTTCGCTTGGTCGAACAGTCCGGCGTCGTCTTTTTCGAAACCCGCGTTGCGCGAACTGACGGGCGGGAGGTTGACGTGGCAGTGCACGCCAGCGCCGTTCACATGAACAATCAAACCATGGTCAAGGCCTTCTTTCACGATGTGACCGCGAAGAACCGCGTCGTCGAGGAAATCAAAAAGGTCAATCGCCAAGTTATCCTGATCCTTGAAAGCACAACCGACGCCTATTTGAGCGTCAATCATGATTGGGTGGTGACGTATTTCAACGCTCGAGCCGAGGAAGTGTTCCAAGCCGCGCGAGAGAGTGTGCTTGAGAAATCACTCTGGGACGCGCTGCCGGATTTGTCGGACGCCTTTCAAACGGCGTTTTCAAGCGCCGTAAAGAGTCGGAAAATGACCGTCGTCGAGGGATACTATGCGCCGCAGAACAAGTGGTTCGAAGCCCACGTGTATCCCCATATCGACGGCGTCTCCATTTACTTGCGGGACATCACCGAAACCACCCATGCCGAGCAAACGCTGCGGGAAAACGAAGTTTACCTGCGAACCATTCTATTCAACGTGGCGGACGCGATCGTCACCCTCGACGCGGACGGCTACGTGGACACGATCAACGCCGCCGCGCAGCACTTGTTCCAATGCGATCGAAAAGAGTTGATCGGCTCCAAGTTCGCCGAATGGCTGGCACCTCCACTGCAGTACAGCTGGAGCGAATCGTTGTCGCAAGCCATCAAGAGTACCGACGGAAAGCAGGCCGGCTTTCGGCGCGAGGTGGTCGCGCGGCGAAAGAGCGGCGAAATGTTCGAAGCGGATATGGCAGTCAACGTCATGCACATGGCGAAACGGGACATGTTCGTTGTCACATTGCGCGACATCAGCGAAATGAAAGAGGCCGAGCGTAAGATATCGGCCCTCGCCAAATTTCCCGATGAAGATCCGAGCCCCGTAATGCGCGCCACGCGGGATGCAGCCGTGCGCTATGCCAATCGCGCCGCCGAACCGCTGCTCCAAAGCTGGCGGATCGAGGTCGGCGACGAGTTGCCGCTTGACCTGCGCCGGACATTCCGCCGCGCCCTCGATAGCAATATGAACTGCGAAATCGAGGAGAAGATCGGCGATCGAGTCTATTCACTCATCTTCGCGCCGGTCGAAGAGTTCCACTACGTCAATATCTACGGCCGCGATGTTTCCGAGCGCGTCGCGGCGGAAGCCGAGCTGCGCAAGCACCGCGATCACCTCGAGGATCTCATCAAAGAGCGGACCCTCGACCTGGCCATCGCACGGGATCAAGCCCAGCTGGCCAATCGCGCCAAGAGTGCCTTCCTCGCCAATATGAGCCACGAGCTGAGGACGCCGTTGAATGCCATCATTGGCTATACGGAACTGCTCAAGGAAGAGGCCGAGGAGAGCGGCAACAAACATCAGCTGACGGATCTCGACCGCGTGCGCGGCGCGGCATCCCATTTGCTGGCGTTGATCAACGATATCCTTGATCTATCGAAAATCGAAGCCGGCAAGCTGGGCTTGCACATAGACAGTTTTCTGGTGCGGAACCTGGTCGATTCGGTGACGGAAACGATTCTGCCGGCCATGAAGAAAAACGGCAATCGCTTCGATGCAACACTCTCCAGTGAAGAGTTGGAGATGGAATCGGACGTAACCCGCGTTCGCCAGTGTCTGCTCAACCTGCTTAGCAATGCGGCGAAGTTCACCGAGAACGGCGCGGTGACGCTCGCCGTGCGGACCGAAAAACAAGGCATGGACACCTATATCGTGTTCGCCGTCGCCGATACCGGAATCGGCATGACCGAAAATCAGATCAAGCGACTGTTTCAAACGTTCACCCAGACCGAAACGGAGAACGCGCCAAAGTACGGCGGTACGGGGCTGGGCCTAGCCATCAGCCGCCGATTGTGTCGCATGCTCGGTGGCGACATCACGGTGAAAAGCGAGCGGGGGGCGGGTTCGACGTTCGAAATGCGACTGCCCCTCGAGCTATCGCCGCTACAGAGAAAAAAGCTCGAGGCCTTGGAGTTCGAAGCCGAATAGCCGATGTGCGCTATGCCGATCGGCGCAGTTTGTTTTTCTTTAAATACACCAACAACAACGAAATCGCGGCGGGTGTGATACCCGGAATGCGTCCCGCCTGACCCAATGTCGCCGGGCGCACGGCGGCCAATTTCTGGCGGACTTCCGTCGACAGACCCGGAACATCGGCAAAGTCCAGATCCACAGGCAAGGCCGTTTCTTCATGGCGCCGATGGCGCTCGATTTCGTCCGTCTGGCGCTCGATGTAGCCGGCGTACTTGGTTTGAATTTCGACTTGTTCGGCGACCCGCGCGTCAGCAACACCCGGCCCGGCCTGGGTCATCGACACCAGTTTGGCGTACGTCACTTCCGGACGCTTGAGCAGCTCGATGGCCCGCACGTCGCGCGTGACCACGGTGCCGATGCGGGCCTTGAATTGCTCGGCATCGAGCCAATCGGGGCGAACCCACAAGCTCTGCAATCTTTGCCGCTCACGCTCGATGGATTCGCGTTTAGTCGCGAATGCGCGCCATTGTTCGTCATCCAGCAGACCGATGTTGCGCGCCGTTTCGCTTAAACGCAAATCGGCATTGTCCTCCCGCAACAACAGCCGGTGTTCGGCACGGCTGGTGAACATCCGGTAAGGTTCCTGCGTCCCGCGGGTAATGAGGTCGTCGATGAGAACGCCCAGGTAAGCCTGGTCGCGCTTGGGATACCACGGCGTGTCGCCGCGGGCGCGCAAGGCGGCGTTGATGCCGGCCAACAGGCCCTGAGCGGCGGCCTCTTCGTAGCCTGTGGTGCCGTTGATCTGCCCGGCGAAAAACAAGCCGCCGATCGGCTTGGTTTCCAGGGAGAAATGCAGATCGCGCGGATCGAAAAAATCATACTCGATGGCGTAACCGGGCCGGGTGATGTGGGCGTTTTCGAAACCGACGATCGAGCGCACCATGGCCACTTGCACGTCGAAGGGCAGGCTCGTCGAGATGCCATTAGGATAGATCTCGTGGGTATCCAGACCCTCGGGCTCAACGAAGATTTGGTGCGACGACTTGTCGGCGAAGCGCACGACCTTGTCCTCGATGGACGGACAGTAGCGCGGACCCACGCCTTCGATTACGCCGGTGTACATCGGTGAGCGGTCGAGACCGCTCCGAATGATGTCGTGGGTCAGGGGCGTCGTGCGCGTGATGTAACAGGACACTTGCCGCGGGTGCGCTTCGGCGGAGCCGGTGAAGGAAAAGACCGGGACGGGATCATCGCCGGGCTGTGCGGCCATCACGGTGTAATCGAGGCTGCGGCCGTCGATACGCGGCGGCGTGCCGGTCTTCAGGCGTGCGACCCGGAACGGCCGCTCGCGCAGTTTGGCCGCCAACGCGTTGGCGGGCGGATCACCGGCACGGCCCCCTTGATGTTGATCGAGGCCGACATGGATGCGCCCGCCCAGAAATGTTCCGACCGTTAAGATCACACTGGTGGCGAAGAATTTCAGGCCCAGTTGCGTGACGACACCCTTGACCTCATCGCCTTCGATGATCAAATCGTCAACCGATTGCTGAAACAGAGCCAGATTCGGTTGCGACTCCAACTTGGCGCGCACCACCTTCTTATAGAGGGCGCGGTCGCATTGAGCCCGCGTGGCCCGCACGGCTGGACCTTTGCTGGCATTCAAAATGCGAAAATGGATTCCGGCCTGGTCGGTCGCGCGCGCCATGAATCCGCCCATGGCATCGACTTCCTTGACCAAATGGCCCTTGCCGATGCCCCCGACGGCCGGGTTGCAGCTCATTTGACCCAAGGTTTCGATGTTTTGAGTCAGCAGCAGGGTGCGGGCGCCAAGACGTGCGGACGCGAGAGCGGCCTCGGTCCCGGCATGGCCGCCACCGATAACAATTACATCGAAATACTGCATAAATATACTGGGTGCATGGTTTGAAATCTTCGGCGCATAGTGTACTCCAAGAGTGCAGGCGACCCGAAACGCAATTGGGGCGGGTGATTGGTGATAAAGTTTCGGCTCAGCGGGCCGTTGACTAACCGGTAGCGCCGCTACGGCATGGACAATGGACGTCTCATTAAACCTCGCTAAAACAATCAGTTAGGAACCCCTTCAGGATGGCTATGTTCGGAATACCCGCGAATATCTTGGGGTCTGCTAAGGAAACGCCCCGCTCCGAGGCTTCGGCACAAGACATCAAGCAGTCTCTTCACGCCGTGATCGCCACCGCCGGCAAGATCATTCTGGGCAAGGACCAGCAACTGAAATTGGCTGTGTGCTGCCTGCTGGCGCGCGGACACGTACTCATCGAGGATTTGCCGGGGGTCGGTAAAACCACACTGGCCCATGTTCTGGCCAAATGTTTGGGCCTGCATTTTCAGCGCATTCAGTTCACGTCGGATCTGTTGCCGGCGGACATCTTGGGCGCCTCCGTCTACAACCGCAACTCGAGCGAGTTTCACTTCGTGCCGGGGCCGATATTCGCTCAACTGATTCTGGCCGATGAGGTCAATCGCACCACGCCGAAAACCCAAAGTGCGCTGTTGGAGGCGATGGAAGAGAACCAAGTGACGATTGAAGGTAAGACATACAGCCTGCCCGTGCCCTTTTTCGTCATCGCCACGCAGAACCCGAACTACCAGATTGGCACGTTTCCGCTGCCCGAATCTCAGCTCGATCGCTTTCTGATGCGCTTGGAAATCGGTTACCCCGACAATGTCTCGGAAAAGGCGCTTTTGAAGGGCGAGGACCGGCGCGACATCGTCCAAAATCTTCAACCGGTCATCTCGCCCGAACAGCTTATGGCGCTACAGAAACACGTCCCGTCCGTCGTGGTCTCCGACGCACTGATCGACTACGTCCAAACCCTTTTGAACTTCAGCCGGGAAGCGGCGTTCTACCGCACCGGGTTGTCGCCGCGCGCCGGGTTGGCGCTGGTGCGGGCGGCCCAGGCCTGGGCGCTGCTTGACGGGCGCACCCACACGTTGCCCGAAGACGTGCAAGCGGTGTTACCCCATGTCGCCGGACACCGCTTAGTAGCGGCGCCGGAATTCCGCGACCAATCGGCCTTGGAGCTGGCCAGTCATTTATTGAAAGTCGCCGTTCCGTAATGGAGAGGGATTGCCTGTGTCGCAACAACCGTCGGCCGGTCGCAGCGGCGCGTTCGAGCGGTTTCTAAAACGCCGCTACGTCAAGCCGGGCGAAGCCCGACTGCACCGACGCAAGATTTTCATTCTCCCGACCTATTACGGCCTGGTTTTCGGCGCGACGTTGTTCATCATGTTGCTGGGCGCGCTGAACTACAACAACAACCTCGCGTTCATGCTCACGTTTCTACTTGGCGGCGTGGCCCTGATCGCAACCTATCACACCTATCGCAACATCAACCGACTATTGCTGCGCGCGGGGCGCTGCAACCCGACCTTCGCCGGCCAACCGGCGCACTTTCGCCTGATCGTCGACAACCTCAACGGCAATCCGCGCTACGCCGTTGAGCTGATCGCCAACGACGGATCGGGAACCCGCGCCGATATTCCCGCGAACAGTCTGACGGCGCTGGAGTTGGCTGTGCCCACGACGCGACGCGGACGCCATGCCCTTGGCTTGGTGACGATTCAAACGTCCTATCCCATTGGCGTGTATCGCGCCTGGTCCTATGTCGATCCCCAAGCCTCTTGCATTGTCTACCCACGCCCGGAGGGACTGGATCGCGCGCCGCCGCCCAGCCAATCCGTCGGCGCAGAACAAGGCAACCAGCACCACGGCACCGACGATTTCATCGGCTTTCGCGACTATGCCTCGGGCGATTCGCCGCGCCACATTCACTGGAAAGCCGTTGCTCGCGGGCAGCCCATTATGACCAAGCAGTTCAGCCGTCCCGAAAGTCAGGAGCTTTGGCTGGACTGGGACATGCTCCAAGGCACCGACACCGAGTCGCGGCTGAGCCAACTGTGCAAATGGGTTTTGGACGCCGAGGACGCCGGCTGCCGGTATGGGTTGCGGCTGCCCAAACAAGTCATCGAACAAGGCAACGGCGAGGATCACAAGCATCGTTGTCTGGAAGCATTGGCGCTTTTTGAGGACGTCCCGTGAAAAAGCGGCAGAGTTATCCGATCGCCAACAGCACCCTGATGTGGCTGTTCGCCGCGTTGCTCATGGCGGTGATGCCCCACGCGCCCCGTCTGCCCTTGTTGGTCACCGCGCTTTTCCTGGTGTTCCTGTCTTGGCGTTACATGATGGTGATCTACCGCTGGCAGCCGCTGTCGAAAATATCGCGCTTCGCGTTGACCAGTTTGGGACTTGCCGTGGTTTACATCACCCAGGGCACGCTTATCGGTCGTGATGCGGGCATTTCCCTGCTCATCGCCATGCTGGGTGTCAAGCTGTTGGAGATGAGCAACGAACGGGATGTTTACATCACCATCATGATCGCCTACTTCTTGGTGATCACCCACTTTCTTTATTCTCAGTCGCTCCTTACGGCCGGTTATATGTTCGTGGTGGTCGTGGTCATCACCACGACGTTGATCGACCTTAACCGCCACGAACACGGCGGGGCGGCGCAGATCAAAAGCAATCTGCAAGCGGCCGGCTGGCTCATGCTGCAAGCCGCGCCTTTCATGCTTTTCCTATTCATCCTCTTTCCGCGGATCGGCGGCCCGATCTGGGGACTCCACGATGAAACGCGCGGCGGCACGACGGGTTTGAGCGAAGAAATGTCGCCGGGCATGATCAGCAACTTGAGCGGCTCCGACGAAGTCGCTTTCCGGGTCAAATTCGATGCCGAGCTGCCGCCGAACCCGCAGCGCTATTGGCGCGGTCCGGTGCTGTGGCATACGGACGGACAGCGTTGGAAAGCCTCGATCAGCGGACAACCGCCGGCAGGGCGCAGCTCGCTGCCCGACTTTGAGCCTCTTGGCGCACCTTTTAAGTACACCGTAACCATGGAGCCGTCCAACCAACGCTGGCTGTTCGCCCTCGACTTGCCCGGTGTGATCCCGCAAGAAAGCGCGCTGACCAAGGACTTCCAGTTGCAGACCGTCAAACCCATTACCCAGCGCGTACGCTATGACATGGTCTCCTTCACCGAGTATCGAACAGGAAAAATCTCGCTGCTCGAACGCCAACGCGCGCTGCAACTTCCGGCGGGCGTGAACCCGGAAACACAACGTCTGGGGCGGCGCTGGCGGGCGGAGCTCAACAACGAGGCCGCCATCATCGACGCCGCGCTGCGGATGTACGCCACGGAAGAGTTTATCTACACACTTTCGCCGCCGTTGTTGCTCACCGCCGATCCCATGGACAAATTCTTATTCGACACGCGCAGAGGATTTTGCGAGCACTACTCGTCGAGCTTTGTGACGTTGATGCGCGCGGCGGGCGTTCCGGCCCGAGTGGTGACGGGCTATCAGGGCGGTGAACTCAATCCGGTGGGCGACTATCTGATCATCAGACAAAAAGATGCCCACGCCTGGGCCGAGGTCTGGCTTGATGAGTTCGGTTGGGTTCGGGTGGACCCGACGGCCGCGGTGGCACCGGAGCGGGTCGAATTGTCGATCAACAATGCGTTGTCCCGCCAAGGCGAGGCCGTGACGTTTGACTTGCCGATCGGTGGCAAACTCGGCGAACTCGTTAGAAAATTTCGCTTCGGCTGGGACTCGATGAACAATGGTTGGAACCAATGGGTGCTCAACTACAACGAAGCCCAGCAACGGTCGTTCTTGAGCAACCTGGGCCTGGGGATCGAATCATGGAAGGACATGGTGATCGCCCTGGCCATCGCGCTGTTTTCTCTGCTCGGCATGTTCGGCGCATTTATCCTGCTGCGCAACTACCAATCGCCGGATCCGATCGTGCGGCTATGGAAAGCCTACTGTCGAAAGCTAAGCCGCAAGGGCGTTTGGCGGCGTCCAAGCGAGGGGCCGCGAGCGTTTTCAGAACGCGTCGTCACAATGCATCCGGAATGGGCGGGCGACGTAAACCAGATCACCCAACTCTACATCGACATACGCTACGCCAATGCGGCGCGGCAAGAGAGCGTACGCGCGCTGAGGAACGCGATCAATCGCTTTAAACCGTGAGAGACGCGTCCACCCATTGGTCGCGGGACTAACCCGCCCCGTTGGGGTTGCGTGCGTCGAATGACCTGGTAAACGCTACTTGCCGATGCAGAACGTCGAGAAGATCCGCGTCAGCAAATCTTCGTTAGTGAACTCACCGGTAATTTCGCCCAGCGCGAGCTGGGCGGCCCGCAGATCCTCCGCGCTCAGCTCGAGGGCGGAACCCTGCGTGAGGCTGTGTCTCGCCTGCTCAACGGCCTGCTGCGCTCGCCGCAAGGCATCGAGATGACGGCGGCGCACGCTGAACTCGCCCGCTTCCGCATCATGCAAACCGGACATGGCTTTCAATTTCTGCCGCAGCAGGTCGATGCCCTCGCCCGTCAGCGCCGAGAGAAAAATCTTATCGCCCGCCGCGTTGCCCCGCTCGGCCCGCATGTCGATCTTGTTATAGACATACACGATGGGCGTGTCCGCGGGAAGCTTGGGTAGCACCGCCGTCAACTGTCCATCTTCGGGTTCGCTGCTGTCGATCACCAACAGCACCACATCCGCTTTGCCCATCTCGGCGCGCGCCCGATCGATGCCGATGGCTTCGACTTTGTCTGCTGCGTCGCGCAAGCCGGCGGTGTCGATGACCTCAATGGGCATGCCGTCAATTAAAATGTTTTCCCGGATAATGTCCCGTGTGGTACCGGGAATGTCGGTAACGATCGCGCTCTCGCGCTGCGACAGCGCATTGAGCAGACTCGATTTGCCGGCGTTGGGCAAGCCGGCGATAACCACGCGCAATCCCGCTCGCAGTCGCGCGTTGGACTCGGCCTCGGCGAGGATGACGGCGATGTCCCGAGCAAGAGAATCCAGCTGCTCGGCTACCCGTCCCTGGGAAATGAACTCGATATCCTCATCGGGAAAATCCAACGTCGATTCGACAAAAACCCGCAGAGCAACCAACGCCTCGATCAGAGAATCGACTCGCCGCGAAAAAACGCCCTCCAATGAACGCAACGCCGCGACAGCGGCACGACGCGATTTGGCCTCGATCAAATCGGCAATCGCTTCGGCCTGCGCCAGATCGAGTTTATCGTTGAGAAATGCGCGTTCCGAAAACTCGCCCGGTCGAGCGAGACGGGCACCGAGCTGCAAGGTGCGCTCGAGAACCATATCCAGCACCACGGGGCTGCCATGGCAGTGAAGTTCGAGCACGTCCTCGCCGGTGAAAGAACGGGGAGCCGCGAAAAAGATCGCCAGGCCATTATCCACCTCCTGGTCTTCTGCTCCGAAAAAACGGGTTTGATGCGCAACGCGTGGGCGAAGGGTTCGGCCGGTGATCCGCTCGGCGATGACCGAAGCCCTCGGCCCGGAAACGCGCACCACGCCGATGCCGCCCCGCCCAACCGGCGTGGCCACCGCGGCGATGGTGTCTGAGGGACTCTCCACGAAACGCTCTCTCCGGATCAAGAAGCGTGAACCGCTTCAGGCATCGTGGTCTCTCGCGACCTTACTCCTTGGCGGCCGCGCTGGCGTTCTCGATTTTGCGCGTGATGTACCACTGCTGCGCGATCGAAAGCACGTTGTTGGCGACCCAGTACAACACCAGACCCGCCGGGAAAAAGGCGAAAAACAAGGTGAACACGATGGGCAGCGCCATCATGATTTTTGCATGCACGGGATCCGGCGGCGGCGGGTTCAGTTTCTGTTGGATGAACATGGACGCGCCCATGATCAACGGCAGCACGTAGTACGGATCCTTGGTGGCCAGATCGTTGATCCACAAGATAAACGGCGCCTGGCGCAGTTCGACGCTCTCCAACAACACCCAGTACAGCGCGATGAACACCGGAATCTGCACCATGATGGGCAAGCAACCGCCGAAAGGATTGATTTTTTCCTTCTTGTACAGCTCCATCATCGCTTGGCTCATACGCTGGCGGTCGTCGCCGTAGCGTTCCTTGAGCGCCGTCATTTTCGGCGCCATCTTGCGCATGTGCGCCATGGAGCGATAGCTGGCGGCCGAGAGCGGGAAGAACACCAGCTTGATAATCAACGTCAAAATGACAATCGCCCAACCCCAGTTGTTGACGACGTCGTGGATCGCGCGCAGCAACCAAAATAGGGGCTTCGATATGAAGGTCAACCAACCGTAGTCCACGGTGAGTTCCAACCCTTCCGCGAGCTCCTCCAAACGGTCCTGTTCTTTCGGTCCGACGTAGAGTTTGGTCGAAAACGTGGCTGCACTGCTCGGCGCGACGGTCTGTTCCGCCGACACCATGCCCAAGATATAACGATCCTGCCCGGCGACTTTGGTGTAGAAGTTGTTTTGTTCCTCGTGCCCCGGCACCCATGCGCCGAGGAAGTAGTGCTGAATCATCGCGACCCAGCCGCCGGTGACGTTGCGGTTGAGGTTCTCATCGGCCATGTCGTCGAATTGGATTTTTTCGTATTTCTCTTCCGCGCTATAGATGACGCCGCCCGTATAGGTGTAAATAAACGCGCTGGTTCCCGGCCCGGATTCGCTCGAGCGCTGGAACTGGCGGTATTGACGACCCTGCCACGGCGCCGCCGACCCGTTCTTCACCTCGAACTCGACATCGATCAAATGATCGCCGCGGCGAAAGACATACCACTTGGTCACCTCGAGGCCGGATGCGTCGCGCCAGCGAAACGGCACGCGCAGTTCGGTGGCGGCGTCGGCCAACGTGTAACGGTCGGCGTCGGTTTCATATTCGGCGTAGTGGTTAGGCGCGGCGCCGGATGACAGGAGGCCGGTTTGGGCCACGAAATAGGGCGTCTGCGAGTCGCTGAGCAGGACCAAAGGTTTGCTGGATTTCTCCGTCACCACCGGGTAGCCCAACAGTTTGACCTGCCGGATGTCCGCCCCAACGGTGTCGAATTCGACTTCGAGCATGTCGGTTCGAACCGTGACGCGTTTGCCCGTGGACGCCGGCGCGGTGCTCGCCGCGGGAACAGCCGGCGCATCTTGCGGCAACGCCGCGGATGCGGGTGGCGCATCCTTTGGTTCGACGGGTGCTTGGGTCGCGGCGACATCGCTCGGTATCGCCGATGCCGTTTCGCTCGGCGCCACCGGCGCCTGATCCCGCTGCCAGGCGTCCCACAACAGCAGGGTGATCATCGAGAGGGCGAGAAATAAAATAAGGCGGGTGTTATCCATAGGGTGATCGGTTCTGTTTCTCGGGGACCTCATCCACTCCGCCGGGATGCCAGGGGTGGCAACGGCAAACACGCCGAGCGGTAAGATAGCCGCCTGTTAATATTCCAAAACGCTCGACAGCTTGTTCGGCGTAGTGGGAACACGAGGGGTGAAAACGACAGTTTTGGCCAAGAAACGGGCTGATACAGTACCTGTAACCGCGAATTAGGTAGAGAAAGACCCGACGCATGGCTGAATTCGATTCCACAGGGTTGCTAAGTCGCTGAAAACGTCTTCGTTTGTCTTTTTTGTTATTGCCGCACGGCTGATGACGACGATATCGAGACCGCACAGCCGGCTCTGCTCGCGACGAAAACTCTCGCGGATAAGCCGCTTTATTCGATTTCGCGTCACGGCAGCCCGTGCGCACTTGCGCGAGACGATGAGCCCCAGCCGAGCATTACTCGCCTCGTTGCGACGAACAAGCACCGTCAGCGACGGCGAATGAAAACGTCGCGCCTGATCGAAGACGATCTTGTAATCTCGCGCGTTGTTGATCCGAGCGCTGCGAGTGAATCGTTCGGTCAACGATCGCAACCGCGTCTAAACCGCGAGCCGCTTGCGACCCTTGGCCCGGCGACGAGCGAGTACTTGGCGACCCTTCGCCGTCTTCATGCGCGCCCGAAATCCGTGGACGCGTTTGCGCTTGATGTTACTCGGTTGATAAGTGCGTTTCATAGCTATTCGTTCTTGTGCCTCGTCCGACGTTGCGCGAAAAAACCGCCCTTCCAGCGCCAACTTGGTCCAGAAAGCGTCTCGGTAAGTCGGGGAAAAAGAAGGGCTTACCTAAAAAGAGCGTGTAAAATACCCGGCCCCCGATCCAATGTCAACCAAAAATGGGTCGAGGCGACTGCGTTCGCCGGGGCCGCCGGCGTCGACCACCTGAGACTGTCCTGTAAATCTATGGCGCGGTGAACTCAATGCGTATAGACTGAGCCATCCCCTCGGCTCGAAAGAGCTTCGTGCGACGCGGCGCGATCCGGTACGGTCAAGTTGACCTCCGGTTGTCCGCCGCCGCATCGGAAATGGACAAAACGGTTGACGACAGACGGCGGCGCCCATGCACTGGCGCGCGCGTGCCGTTGACCGACGGTAGTAAGCAGGACCGTCAGGAGGATTGGCAGTGGATGTATCGTTATGGCAGCAATGTTTGGAAAAGCTGCAGACTCAACTGACGGCCCAGCAATTCAACACCTGGATTCGCCCGCTCCAAGCCGTTGAAGCAGAAGGTGGAATCCAACTGTTGGCGCCGAACCGTTTCGTCCTGGAGCGGGTAAACGATCGGTTTATCGAGCAAATTTCAGCAACCATCGCGGGGCTGCGCGCGGGGCAAGCGCCGAGTATACGGCTCGAGATCGGCGGCCGCGAAAGCGCGCAAGGCGCGCCGACCGCACGCAATCCGTTTCGCCGACGCAATGACAGCCAAGATACCGTCTGCGTTAGCAATCTCAACGAAGAATTCACATTCGCCAATTTCGTCGAAGGCAAATCCAATCAGCTGGCCCGCGCCGCCGCGCAGCAGGTGGCGGAAAATCCCGGAAAGGCCTACAACCCGCTGTTCATTTACGGGGGCGTCGGGCTGGGCAAAACCCACCTCATGCACGCGGTTGGCCACATGCTGGCCACGCAAAATCCAGCGTCAAAGGTGGTCTACCTCAATTCCGAGCGTTTTGTCGGGGACATGGTTAAAGCGCTGCAGCACAACGCCATCAATGAATTCAAGCGCTTCTATCGCTCCGTCGACGCCCTGTTGATCGACGACATCCAGTTCTTCGCCGGAAAGGAGCGCAGCCAGGAGGAGTTCTTCCACACCTTCAATGCACTGCTCGAGGGTCAGCAGCAAGTCATCATGACCTGTGATCGCTACCCCAAGGAGATTGATGGCCTGGAGGAGCGGCTCAAATCGCGCTTTGGTTGGGGCTTGACGGTGTGCATCGAGCCGCCGGAGTTGGAGACGCGCGTTGCGATTCTCATGTCCAAGGCCGCGCAGGCGAAGGTTGACCTGCCCAATGAGGTCGCATTTTTCATAGGCAAGCGAATTCGTTCCAATGTGCGAGAACTCGAAGGCGCCCTGCGGCGTGTCATCGCCAATGCCCGATTTACGCACAAGACGATTTCGTTGGACTTCGCCCGCGAAGCACTTAAGGATTTGCTCGCCTTGCAGGACAAGCTGGTCACCGTGGACAACATTCAGAAAACGGTGGCGGATTACTACAAGATCCGCGTCGCGGACCTGTTGTCAAAGCGGCGCAATCGTTCCGTCGCGCGACCGCGCCAAGTGGCCATGACCTTATCCAAGGAACTCACGAATTACAGCCTGCCGGAAATCGGCGATGCCTTTGGGGGGCGTGACCACACAACGGTACTGCACGCTTGCAACAAGATTCACGAGTTGCGCGAGTCTGACAATCGGATCCGGGAGGACTATAGCAACCTGTTAAGAACGCTATCGACTTAATGTGGATGACCTGTGGATAACTTTGACGATTTTTATGAAGGACCACTTATCCAACTGTTATCCACAGCTTGCCAGATAGCATTTTTGCACGTTGTGCACAGAGTTTATCTTCGTTAACTATACGATTAACAAAGTGTTTTGCTGTAAATCTGGGTTTTCTGGCATTCCTTAATAACAAGAGTAAACTTTATATAAATTTATTTCTTTAGATATAGGGTATCGACGCATGAGATTCAGCGTAGCGCGGGAAAAACTGGTTCGACCGATCACGCTTGCCACGAGCGTGGTGGAGAAAAAGCAGACCAAACCCATATTGGCGAACGTGCTCGTCGCGTTAAAGGACGGCCAACTTTCCTTTACCGGAACGGACATGGAAATCGAGGTCGTTGTTCGTTCGTCAGCGGTTGACGGTCAGGACGGGGCAGTGACGTTGCCAGGCAAGAAGTTATTCGACATTTGCCGTGCGCTACCGGACGATGCCCAGATCGATCTCACCGTTGACAATGATCGAGCGATTTTGCGTTCCGGCCGCAGCCGCTTCGTGTTGTCGACGCTGCCTGTGCATGACTTTCCAAACGTGCAGGACATTGCCGAGATTGCCAGCGTGGAGCTACCGCAGAATGTGTTGCGCAAATGCCTAGAGAAAACGCAGTTTGCAATGGCACAACAAGATGTTCGGTTTTACCTGAACGGGCTTTTGCTGGAGTTAGCCGGTGGCTATCTGCGTACCGTCGCAACGGACGGCCATCGGTTGGCGCTGTGCGATCACAAGATAAGATCAAATATCAAAGAAAATCAACAGGTTATAGTTCCGCGCAAGGGTGTCAGCGAGTTGTTTCGGTTGCTGGAAGACAGCGACAAGCCGGTTTCCATTACCGTGGCGACAAACCACATCCGTGTGCTCACCGAAGACGTGACCTTTACCACCAAGCTGGTGGACGGTCGATTTCCAGATTATCAACGGGTCATTCCGCAAGGGGGTGACAAAGAAATTTTGGTCGACCGGGACGCGCTTCGCCAAGCCGTCAACCGCGCCTCCATTTTGTCCAATGAGCGCTACCGGAGTCTGAGAGTGGTTTTGAATCCGGGCAGCATCAAAGTGATTGCCAATAATCCGGAGAACGAGGAAGCGGAGGAAGAGGTTCCCGTCAGCTATGATGGCGAGAAACTGGAAGTCGGCTTCAACGCCACGTATTTGGGCGACGCGCTGAATGCGATCACCGAACCAACCGTCCTTCTGACGCTGTCTGACCCGAATAGCTGCGCCCTGTTGCAAGGCGAGGGAAACAGCAGCGCTAAGTTCGTCGTCATGCCCATGCGCATCTAGCCGGAAACTGTTCAAGCCGGATTAGATCGTTTTTGTATCTGCCGCGCAAGGGCCGATCAAGTAAATGCGAAGCCCAGATGAGTTTGATTCGACTCACGATTGAAAATGTCCGCAATCTTAGCTCCGCGTCACTCGCGATTCACCCACGACTAAACATCATTACGGGGCGAAACGGCAGCGGCAAGACATCGCTGTTGGAAGCCGTTTATGTTCT
The DNA here is from genome assembly GCA_021821045.1 of Pseudomonadota bacterium. Classification (GTDB taxonomy): domain Bacteria; phylum Pseudomonadota; class Gammaproteobacteria; order JAADHS01; family JAADHS01; genus JAKACW01. Next base: position 68,924 of record JAKACW010000002.1, on the reverse strand, counting down.
GGGCAGGGCGAAATCATTTCGCGACGTCAACATTTCAAATGCCATAGCCACGGGCGAAAAATCGGCCAGAGTGACGGGTGTCATTGAGACGGCGTGGGACAGTCTGGCCAGACAGACGCACGTGGGTATCCAGTGGGACCGCAGTGGGGATCGGCAGGTTCGCATGGATGGCGAAACTGTTCGTCGATCATCCGAGCTGTCGGATGCATTGCCGCTTACCTACATTGGCTTACAGGAAACACGTTTGCTGGCGGAGCCGCCCCAGCAGCGAAGGAAGTTTCTCGACTGGGCGTTGTTCCACGTGGAACAACGCTACCGCGAGGTATGGTTGCGATTTGAGCGGGCGCTCAAACAGCGCAATGCTATTTTGAAGCGGCGTCGTCAACTTGTAACGCCCTCTGAAGTGGAAGTCTGGAATAAGGAGCTGGTATTCGGCGCGGAAATTCTGAACGCGGCCCGCTGTAACTTTTTGGAGCCCCTCGAGGATCGATTCCGTCACCACCTGCAGCTTTTGACTGAACAGGACTGCGGCGCTTATACGCTCGATTATCGACCTGGCTGGGACGAAGCTATGTCCAATTTTCAAGCCCTTACTGAATCCCGGCTACGACAAGACGCCGAACGCGGTTTCACGCAGTTTGGGCCCCATCGCGCTGATTTTGTTGTCTGCCGAGGTGGACGGTCACTGCAACAGTACGGATCGGCAGGTGAACAAAAAATTGCGGCTTGCGCACTCTATTTGGCGCAATGGGATGAGTTCCGGCGAAGGACAGGTAGACAGGGCCTGATTCTAATCGATGACATGGCCGCGGAGCTTGACGAACGCAGGCGGAAAGTTTTCTTCCGTTTGCTGCTGTCGCTGTCGGTTCAAGTCTTCGTTACGGCGACAGAAGCCGAACTCCTGGAATCCACTCTCGACGACAGCAACGCTGCCGAGAGCGCCAGGTTCCACGTGGAACATGGCCAAGTAAGTTAGCGCTTCCATCGAGCGCATTCCCGAATCCCGCCACTTCAACATGAGGTGCGATTAGTTAGAACTGCATCGTGCACCCTTTTGCTTTCACCATTACGCTGCGATCCAAAAAGGCGGCACGCGAGAGTGCGAGCGGCACCTGGGAAGAGGCAACGGTAGCAGCCGAAAAAGCACCCGTTGATCGGATTCGCTTCCGAAACTCACTTCGGTCTCTCCCAGAAGCCGTTTAGTTACCCCTTTTCCGAGACTTTTTAGTGAGTTATGTGCTATACTCGCGGGTCAATAGAATTCCCGGGAGGCCGCCGCCAGGATGGGTACGAAAAACGATTACGATTCCACAAAGATCAAAGTTCTCAAAGGGCTGGATGCGGTCCGTAAGCGGCCGGGAATGTACATCGGGGATACTGACGACGGAACCGGCCTTCACCACATGGTTTTCGAGGTGGTGGACAACTCGATCGACGAAGCGCTTGCGGGTCACTGCAATCAGATTACCGTCATCATTCATGAAGACGAATCCGTAACCGTTACGGATAATGGCCGAGGCATTCCCACCGACATACACAAGGAAGAGGGGCGGTCCGCGGCTGAGGTCATCATGACGATCCTGCACGCCGGCGGCAAATTCGATGACAACTCTTACAAGGTTTCAGGCGGCTTGCACGGCGTGGGCGTATCCGTTGTAAATGCGCTCTCCGAAACCTTGTCGCTGACCATCTACCGCGACGGCCAGGAGCACCACCAAGAGTATCGACTCGGTGAACCGGTGGAGCCGCTCAAAGTCGTCGGGACCACGGACAAGACCGGCACGCAAATACGCTTCAAACCCAGTGCAACCATATTTTCCAATATCAACTTTCACTATGACATTCTCTCTAAGCGATTGAGAGAACTATCTTTTTTAAACTCCGGCGTGCGTATTGAACTGAAGGACGAACGCCAAGAGGGTCGCAACGACGTGTTCGAGTACGACGGCGGAATACGCGCTTTCGTGGAGCACCTCAACAAGAACAAGACCCCCGTCCACTCCAATGTCTTCTACTTCAATCAAGCCCGCGACGGCATTGCAGTGGAGGTTGCACTGCAATGGAATGAGACCTATCAGGAGAACATCTTCTGTTTCACCAATAATATTCCACAAAAAGATGGTGGAACACATTTAGCCGGATTTCGCGCCGCCCTGACCCGTACCACCAATCAATACATCGAGGACGAGGGAAGCGCCAAGAAAGCGAAGATCACGACGACGGGCGACGATACGCGCGAGGGATTGACCGCCGTGCTGTCCATTAAAGTCCATGACCCGAAGTTCTCGTCCCAGACCAAGGATAAGTTGGTTTCCTCTGAGGTTAAGCCCGTCGTCGAGTCGCTGATGGGCGAGAAGTTTCACGAATTTCTGATGGAGTTTCCCAACGACGCCAAAACCATCATCGCCAAGATCATTGATGCGGCCCGAGCGCGCGAAGCCGCACGCAAGGCCCGTGAGATGACGCGGCGCAAGGGCGTGTTGGATATCGCCGGGTTGCCCGGCAAGCTGGCCGACTGCCAAGAAAAGGACCCCGCCCTGTCCGAACTGTTTCTCGTCGAGGGCGATTCCGCCGGCGGGTCGGCCAAGCAGGGACGCGACCGCCGCAACCAAGCCATCTTGCCCCTAAAAGGCAAAATTCTGAATGTCGAAAAAGCACGCTTCGACAAGATGCTCTCTTCAGCGGAAATCGGCACGTTGATCACCGCGTTGGGCTGCGGCATCGGCCGCGAAGAATACAACCCCGACAAGTTGCGCTATCACCGCGTCATCATCATGACCGACGCCGACGTGGACGGCTCCCACATTCGCACCTTGTTGCTCACGTTCTTCTACCGCCAAATGCCGGAACTCATCGAGCGCGGCCATTTGTATATCGCACAGCCGCCGCTCTATAAATTAAAAAAAGGCAAGCAAGAGCGCTACATCAAGGACGACAACGAACTCAACGCCCAGTTGTTGCAAACGGCGCTGGACGACGCCGGCCTGTTCGTTGCGCCCGATGCTCCGCCCATCACCGGTGAGGCGTTGGAAGCGCTCACCAAGTCGTATGTCGCCGCCATGGCCACCATTAACCGCCTGGCGCGCCGCATCTCGCCCAAGCTGATGGAGAAAATGATTTACATGCCGCCTTTGAGCGAGGCCGATCTCGCAGATCGCAATCGCCTGCAAACATGGTTCAACGAGCTCACCGCGCGCCTCAATGCCGAGACTGTTGGAACCCAATACGAGGCCGCCATTTCGACTTCAAGTGATGGTGTGCTTAAGACCATGATCACGGAAATTCTCCACGGCGCGCGCACAACCAAAGAGATGGGAATGGAATTTTTCTCATCCGGCGAGTATCGCGCATTCGTCAAACTCGGTCAGCAACTCGACGGTTTGCTTGGCGACGGCGCCTACATCAAACGCGGCGACAAACAACTTTCCGTTTCCAGTTTCAAACAGGCTGTAAGCTGGCTCATGGATGAAGCGAAGCGCGGCCAATCCATTCAGCGCTACAAAGGCCTTGGCGAAATGAATCCGGGGCAGTTGTGGGAAACGACCATGGATGCTAATACGCGGCGGTTGTTGAAAGTGCAAATCGAGGATGCAGTTTCGGCCGACGAAATTTTCACGACCCTAATGGGCGATCACGTCGAACCGCGACGCGACTTCATCGAACGCAACGCGCTGTCCGTCACCAACCTCGATATTTAACGTCAACCCAAATTGACGATTTGCAGCGAACCGCGCTAAGGGCGCGGCGCCGCAAGCGATGCTTTCTGTCCACAACATCGTGGAAAATGCGCCTTTTTGGGCTCTGCACCGACGGTGCTATACTGATGACCCCCGCTTTCCTTTCGCCAAACAATAACCAAAGGTGCTTCGCAGTGAAACGCTTCATTGGATATTTTCTCGCCGCAATTGTTGCTTCCGCCGCGCAGGCTTCTACTTCGCCGGCCCCGCCCCTGGATATTCCCGCGTCCCAGGACGTTCGGACGCTGACGCCCGCGCGGCAGCTCGAAGATCTTGCCGAACTCTTGGCGACGTCCCGTCAGGACGCCGCCGATCTGCTCAAGCAGCTGAACGCTACAAAGGACGAGGCGGAAAAAAAGCGCGTTCAATCCGACCTGGATAAGGTCAACGCCCAAATCGATGACTTGGTGCTGTCGATTGAAAAGGTTGCGGTGGGAAGTCTCGATTGGGGAAGCCTCGCCGAACAACAAAGCCAGAGTTTCGACTGGAAGAGTGAACTCGAAGACATCTTCCGACCCATCGTCGTAGAACTCAAGCAAATGACCGAGCGCCCGCGCCGGATCGAGCGCCTGCGGTCGGAAAAGGCGTTTTATGAAGAGCGCTTGCCAATCGCCGAGCGTGCCTTGGAAAAAATCGCCGCATTGCACAAGGACGCAACGTTGCCGAGTCTGAAGAAGGACTTGGCGAGAGTAGAGGAACGCTGGCGCAATCGACGCAACGATCTCCAAAACAAATTGAACGTGACCGCCTTGGAACTGGAACAACTGCTTGCGCCGAAAGAGGACGCGGCCGGGAGTGGTTGGGAAGCGGCAAAAGAGTTCCTAACCGGCCGCGGTCTGAGTATTCTCCTCGCGCTGAGCGCATTCGGTTTTACGCTGTTTGTTCTTCGCACCGTGCACCGCGTATACGAGCGAAAAGTGTCGCGCAACGCCAAGCGGCGCAAAATTTTCGCCAGCCGGCTGGTCAACTTTCTTTTCACAACGCTGAGCCTGGTGATATCGCTTATCGTTGCCATGTCCGTGTTGTCCGTTCGTGGAGACTGGCTGCTGCTGGGCTTGCTTATTCTCGTTTTGGTTGCCACCGTTCTCGCACTTCGACAGTCGGTCCCGCGCTACGTTAAGGAAGCGCGCTTGCTTCTGAATATTGGTGCCGTGCGCGAGGACGAGCGCGTCATTTACAATGGTTTGCCATGGCGCGTGGCAAACCTGAGCGTTTACACCACGCTGGTTAACCCCCTGCTGCGTGGCGGACGTCTGCGTTTGTCTCTGGACGAACTGGCTACGCTGATCTCACGCCCGATGGCGGACAACGAAGCCTGGTTTCCCACACGGGAAAACGATTTCGTTCTGCTCGATGACAAAACGTTCGGGCGGGTGTTGGCTCAAACGCCGGAATATGTCGATCTGGCCGTTGCCGGTTCGATTCAAACTTATCCCGTGGAAACGTTTCTAGGCAAAAACCCCCGAAATCTTTCCAAAGAAGGCTTCGGAATCTTGGTTGAACTCGGCCTGGACTACCGCTATCAATCCGATATCACCACTCGCATTCGAGACGAGTTGGAGGGTTATGTGCGTGAAAAGCTGCAGCAACATCCTTTTGCCGCTGATCTGAAAGAGCTGACCGTCGAATTCAACGAGGCCGCCGCCTCCAGTCTAAATATCGCCATCATCGGTGCGTTTACCGGCGACGCTGCGCCCAATTACTTTGGCATTCGGCGGTTGCTCAACAAGCTTGCGGTCGATGCATGCAACCATTTCAGCTGGAGCATCCCGTTCAATCAAATCAGCGTTCACATGGAAACGCCGGTCAACGTGCAACCCGCCGCCGCGTTACCGCGTTAGGCGCCCCGCGCCGCGATGTAGGCGGCGCCGGCCAACCCGGTGCTGGTATCCTGTATCAGAAAAACCGGTATGCGCTCCACGATGTAGCTGAGCCGGCCCTTGTCTAGATAACAAGGCACGAAGCGCGAGGACTGGAGCTGTTCGCGTAGCTTTGGTGCGATGCCTCCCGCCAAGAACACGCCGCCGAAAGGCAGCGCAAGCAGCGCGAGGTTCCCGGCCATCGCACCATAGATCTCGAAAAACAACCCAATTGCCGCCTGACAAAGTGCATTCTCGGAATATGCCGCGCTAATTGCTGCCGCGGGATTGTCCGAGGCGACGATGCGCTGGACCGCCTCATCCTGTTCTTTGCCGGCCTCTTTGGCAAAGAACAAGAATGCATCCCGAATACCCGAACCGCAGACAACCCGGTCATAAGAGACGTGGCCGTAGCGTTCACTCAAGAAGCGTCGAAAGCGGTACTGCTGATCGTTCTGTGCCGCGAAGTCCATGTGGCCGCCTTCGGAAGCGCACACTAAAGGCGACGCCCTATCGCCATAAAATATCTGACAGACACCCAGACCGGTGCCCGCGCCCAAAACAACGCGCGGTGCGACGCGTTCGGCGTTCTCTTCCCCTGTGTAGACAACGACGTCATCGCGGCGCGACCATGCCGCAACCCCATATCCGACCGCGACGAAGTCATTGACCAGGCGCACTCGCGCTATGCCGAAATCGCGCTGCAGTTTGTCGCTTGCCAGTTGCCACGGAAGATTCGTCACCTTCGCGGTTTGATGCGCCCCGTGGTCTGTTACCGGGCCGGCAACCGCAAGACACGCACTGTTCGGCGCGGCCGTCAATCCGCGCTCGCTCGCGGCCTCGAAAAAAGCCGACAGCACGGCGTCCATCGATGGGAAGTCGCCGCTCTCGTAGCGGCGTTCGAATAACGTTTCCTGGACGGGGCCATCGGAAGCGGTTCGAACCAACCGAACCAGGGTTTTTGTTCCACCTAAATCCGCTGCGAGTACTGTCGCCATCGTTACATCCCTCTACGCTGTCGCAGCGACGTGTCTTGCCGCCTTGCTCTCGATGAACCAGTGCAACTCGCCACGCGGCGCGAGCCGTTTCACGGGAAGATCCGCAGATGATGCTTCATTGAACACTGCTGCGACAATATCTGATTTGCTCTCGCCGGTCACCAGCACGAAAATCTTGCGAGCGCGATTGAGGACTGGAAACGTCAGGCTCACTCGCCATGCCTCGAGTCGCTGAACATACGTTGCCGCGACCCATTTCTCCCGCTCGTTCAGTATATCGGTGTCGGGAAACAGCGATGCGACATGTCCGTCCGCACCTAAACCGAGCAAAACCAAATCGAACTGCGGAAAGCCGTCTTCGAGCGGAGTGAGTAGTCTTCTAAGCTGTTTTTCATAGTCAATCGCGGCATCCATGGCCGGTGAGAGTTCGCCTTTTATCCTGTGAATATGTTCGGGTGCGATCGGGGCGTGCGAGAAGAGGGTTTCGTAGGCCATTCGATAGTTACTGTTGCGGTGATCGGGCGGAACCATGCGCTCGTCGCCGAAGAAAAACTCCATTGCATCCCAGCAGAATGTTTTCATCCACTGTGAGCTGACCATGGCTTCATGCAGCAGGCGCGGCGTCGCGCCGCCGGCCAGCGCGAGCGTGTACCGCTGCCCGCGTCCCTTGGCTTGCGCACTATCTTGAGCGATATGGGCACATACGGCCTCTGCTAGGCCGGCTGTGGAGCTGAAGACATGACGTCTTTCCATTACGCCTCCGTGAAATGATCGCGCGGGGTTCGCGATAGGATGGGTCGCCCGGCGTTCAGCGTCAAGGGCTAACCACGCACCTGTATCGCTAAGCGGGCTTGGGCGACGAACTGGAGAAAGCCGCGGCGCATGTCGGGCGTTATAGGATAGTTCGTCGCCGCATTGTCCGCGTAGAACATGCCAATGGGTTTGTGCCCGGCGCGAATGCCGGCGATGATAAAGCTCGAGGCGCCCGATTCCTGCACGAAGTTCTTCTTGATGGCATCGGTCCAGCTTCCCTCCGAGGTGTCCTCGATGAATAGGTCGGTGCCCTCGAGCATGACGCGGGCGAATATGTCCACGCGCTCGCGCATCACGCCGGACAACTGCAGCTTGAGCGGTTCGGTGTTTTCCCCGAGCGCTAGGCGGCCGATGTAGTTCGAGCGGTCCGGCGAGATCAAGGTGAGGGCGGTGCGCTCGAATCCGACTCCACGATGAATGCCCTCGAGGATTTTGACGAACAACTTATTCAGCGGCGCCGATTCGGTAACCAAGGTGGTGATCTCTTGAATGATCGACAGCTGCATCATCGGATCACCTTTTGTCACCGGTGCCGACTTTGGCGGCGCGACGCCCGTTGGGGCGGATGATTGAGCGGTGGTATCGGCACCGGCGCTCGGCCGCGGCTGCACTTTCTCTGTTCCGAGCACGGTGTTTAACGTTTTGTCTTTCGGATCCGCAGCGCTGGTAACGAGTGTCGTGGTGCCCTGATCGCCTGCTCTCTTCGACGAAGCCGCTTCTGGTGTTGCAGCCGGCGGCGCGCCGGGTTTGAGCTGGGCGGATGCCACGAAGGCGAATTCGCGGGCAAACTTATCGCGGAAGGGGTCGCCCGTTTCCGCCACCGACGGTTGGAGCACCCGTTGGTTGAGGCCATACTCCTTGGCCAGCTCGCAGGACATTTGGAAGGAGTCATTCAGACTGCTTTCCAAGGCGTCGACGCGAATCCCTGTTGCTTCGGACAACGCTTGGAACAAAGCGCGCAGCGGTTTGCCGTCTTCAGCGTAGGGGGTATAAAGACTTCCGACCGCCGCACTGCTCAAACTGACCATGGCGTGAGTCAACTGATCGCGATTGCGAACGGCACCTTCCAACTCCGGGTCGTAGGGGCGCATGTTGCCCACGACCCGAGTCGGGAAGTTCCAGGTTGTGGCGAGGTGCTGGCCGAGTTTCGCGGTGGATGTTCCCAGCACCTTCTCTTGCGCTTGCGACCACGGTATCTTGCCGGAGCGTTGCAGCGCCACGATTTCATTGAACTTTTCCGGCAAGAAATAGGCGACGGCGATGTCGCCCAAGTTATGACACAGGCCGCAGATGTAGGCCTCTTCAATTTCTTTGACGCGACATTTCAACGAAATGTCGCGGACGAATCCGGCAGTCAAGTAAGCCCTCGCCACCATTTGCTGCATGCCGACTGCTGCATGATCGTCTTGAAAGCTGTCGAGCAACTTTAGCGTCAAGCACAGGTTCTTGATCGTGTCGAACCCCAAGAGCACGACCGAGCGCGCGATGGACGATATTTTTCCCAGCCCTCGGTTGTAGTAGGGCGAGTTCGCGATCCGCAGCAGCTTCACGCTCAGGTTGGCATCCTTCATGATTGTCTGCGCCAGCTCCATGGCGTGGGACTCAGGATCGGAACTGATGCGGCGCACTTTGTTGAGACTGGCGTTGAAGATCGGCAAATCGCCCTGTTTCTCCGCCCGCTGCGTTAGCAGGGCGAGAATATCGTCTTGATCGTCGAGCGTCTTCTCGGACACAGTCAGTGAGCTTCCAAGTGGGTGAGTGGTGTCACATTTTTGCGGTTTGTGGTGCTTAATAGATCGGTGGCCGATCGATTTGTATTAGCACCGACAATCTAAACACCTAGTCATGGTGAGGAGCATGCGGCGGATCTCGCCAATAACCAATGTAATCGCTCAGGGAATTACGAGACGAGACCATAATTTTTCGCTACACTAGGTCGCGCGGATTCGTGGCTGCTCGTTGACTGAGGGTAGGCACGGCGGATCCCATCTTTAAAAAAGCGGCCGGCGGCGCTAGCTGCACAAGGCCAAAAAGACAGATCTCAGGCAGTTGATTAAAAACGCATTTACTTGAGGGAGGCAGCATGGAACTTTGGATGTGGATCATTGTGGTGGCACTAACTGTTGGCGGTTTTGTGTATGGGTTGGTTCTCGGGCGCAGTCGGACCGACGACTCCGAGCTGGCCAAGAGCAAGGCCCGATCCCTTGAGGGCGAACTTTCGTCCATGAAAGAGGAATTCGGGCGATATCGCGAAGACGTTAACTCCCACTTTCAAACGACCGCCGAGCTTATTCAACATATGACGGAAAGCTACAAGGCCGTCTATCGGCACCTTGCCTCCGGTTCGCAGCAACTGTGTTCGGGGCAGGTTATGCTGGATCTCGACGAGGCGCCGCGCCTTGCATCGGGTGGCAATGGTGCTGCAAAGTCATCGACTGAATCCGCCTCTGAGGAGGAGGCGCTTAGCGCAAAAAAGCGCGCTGACGCGCCCGCCGGGGACGCGCGTACTTTTCACTAATTTTTTCCTATTCCCAACTTGATGAAGGGCGCACGGCGGTTAGCCGCGCGCCTTTTGTCTTTCATAAACAATAAAACTGTAGTCATGGGGATTTTTTTCGTCCCGCTGGTGGTCTTCCCGCCAGATTTGCTGCCATTCTTCCGAGCTCCACGCGGGAAAATGGGCGTCGCCATGAAAGTGTTCGCCGCGCAGCAGCGTGATGTAGAGCCGCTGTGCCCGCGGGAGCATTTGGGCGTAAAACGATGCGCCGCCAATCACCATGATCTCCTCGGCGCCGCGGGCGGCCGCCAGCGCATCATTGACTGAATGAAACACTTCGCAACCCTGGGCATGAAAGCTGGAATCCCGCGTGACGACCATGTTGCGTCGGCCCGGCAACGGTCGTCCGATCGAATCCCACGTCTTACGCCCCATCAATACCGGCTTGTTGAGCGTGACCTTCCTGAAATACTGCAAATCCGCCGGCAGGCGCCAAGGTAGGCGGTTTTCGATGCCGATCGTCCGATTTTCGTCCATGGCGGCGATGATGGAGATCATGGTCGGGCCTCGCTTACACCGCCACCGGCGCTTTGATTGCCGGATGGCACTCGTAGTCGACGAGCTGAAAGTCGTCGTAGGTAAAATCAAGAATCGAGGTTACTTGCGGGTTCAGTTTCATTTGTGGCGGGTGCAGCGGCTGGCGTGCCAGCTGGGCGTCCGCTTGCTCAAGATGATTCAAGTAAAGGTGCGCGTCGCCAAGCGTATGAATAAAGTCTCCCGCCTTCAGTCCCGTCACTTGCGCGATCATGAGGGTGAGCAAGGCGTACGACGCGATGTTGAATGGCACCCCGAGGAAGATATCCGCGCTGCGTTGATATAACTGGCACGACAGCTTGCCTTGCGCGACATAGAACTGAAAAAACGCATGGCACGGCGCCAGAGCCATTTGATCCAGCTCGCCGACATTCCAGGCGCTCACGATCATGCGCCGCGAATCGGGATCGCGCTTGATGGTCTCGATAACTTGGCTGATTTGGTCGATCGTGGAACCGTCTTGCCTGGCCCAGCTGCGCCACTGTTTGCCATAAACGGGCCCGAGGTTGCCGTTTTCGTCGGCCCATTCGTCCCAAATCGTCACGCCATTGTCGCGCAGATAGCCAACGTTGGTGTCGCCCCGCAAGAACCACAGCAATTCATGAACAATGGACCGAAAGTGGAGTTTTTTCGTGGTTACCGCCGGAAAGCCTTGCGCGAGATTAAAGCGCATCTGGTAACCGAACACGCTCAGGGTTCCGGTTCCCGTGCGATCGCTTTTTTCAACGCCGTGGTTGCGAACGTGACGCAGGAGGTCGAGGTACTGCTGCATGGGTTCCCCTGTTAAGCGACGGATGTTTTCGTTTTGCCCTTGTAGGCCCAAGCCAAGAGAAACGCACCGAAAAGAATCATGGGAAGCGAAAGTATCTGGCCCATCGTGACCCATTCTAGCGCGAGATAGCCCAAATGTTGATCGGGAACGCGAACAAACTCCACCACGAACCGAAACACGCCGTAGCACAGCAGAAACATGCCCGACACCGCCATGGTGGGTTTGGGCTTGCGCGAGAAGAACCATAAGATGACGAACAGCGCGATGCCTTCCAGCGCGGCTTGATAAAGTTGGCTGGGATGACGAGCCACCTCGCCACCGCTGGGGAACACCATCGCCCACGGCACGTCCGACTGCTTTCCCCACAATTCGCCGTTGATAAAGTTGCCGATGCGGCCGGCGAACAAACCGATGGGTACCAATGGTGCGATGAAATCCGTCACCTGAAAAAATGGTTGCCGGACTTTGCGTCCAAACAGCCACATCGCCGCGATGACGCCGAGCAATCCGCCGTGAAAGGACATGCCGCCTTCCCAGATCCGGATTATCCGCAGAGGCTCATTAAGCACGTTTTCCAAATCGTAAAACAGAATGTAGCCAAGTCGGCCGCCGACAATGACCCCCATGGCGCCGTAAAACAACACGTCGCTCATGCGCTCCGGCGTCCACGGTGCGAATTCGGGTTTTTTGGAGCGATACGTGCCGGCCCACCAGGCGCCGACGAACCCCACGAGGTACATGATTCCGTACCAGTGGATTTTCACAGGACCGAGGGCGATTGCGACCGGATCAATGGCGGGGTAGTTAATCATGAGTTGAATTGTACGCGTTGAGTGCCGGACGGATCAAAATCCATATCGACTAAAACGTCGGCGCCACGCGGCAAAAGAATGCTTTGAGATAGCGGGTTTCCGGAATCGACGGATGCACCGGGTGATCGGGCCCTTGGTGGCCGGTTTCCAGAATTTGTACCTGGCGATCGATGTGACGCGAGGCCTGACGAATGATGTCCTGCAGCGCATCGCCGCTGAGGTAGGAGGAACATGACGCGGATACCAGAATGCCGTCCTTCGACAGAATCTGCATCGCGGCTTGATTCAAACGTCGATAGGCGGTCTCGCCGTTCTTCAAGTCTTTCTTTTTCTGTATAAAGGCCGGCGGGTCGAGAATGATCACATCGAAGCGCCGGCGTTCGTCGCGCAGGCTCTTTAGCAGTTCGAAGGCATCGCCTGCCAGGGTCGAGAAATTTGCGGAGACGTCGTTGTGACGGGCGTTCTCGGCGGCAAACCCCAATGCCTTTTCGGAAACATCCAGGCAGGTCACGGACTCGGCGCCAGCCAGCGCCGCCTGAATGCCCCAGCCCCCGACGTAGCTGAACACATCGAGCACCGATTGATTCTTGACGTAGCGGCGCAAGGCCGCGCGGTTCATGCGGTGATCGAAAAACCAGCCGGTCTTTTGGCCTTCGAGCAAGGGCGCAGCGTAGCGCGCGCCGTTTTCAAAAACGATCAAATGATCCGGCGCATCCCCTTTACAGACACGGGAATACTTGGGCAACTGCTCCAAGTCGCGCGCACCGCCGTCGTTGCGCAGCACGATCACGGAGGGGTCGACGAGGGTGTCGATGGCGCTGACGATATCGTCCAGGACGATTTCCATTCCCGCGGTGCTGATCTGAACCACCACGAGGGGGCCAAAGCGGTCGACCACCAGACCGGGCAATCCGTCGCTGTCGCCATAAACCCAGCGGTAGTAAGGTTCGCCGAACATTCGCTTCCGCACCGCAAGCGCTTCCTTGAGCCGGGAGGTGAAGAATGCCCGATCAATGGCGGCGTGAGGGTTGCGGGTGACGATTCTGGCGGAGATCAGGGTGTGCGGGTTGACATAGCCCGCCCCCAACGCCAGCCCGCGGGCGTCCTCGATGACCACCGGTTGGCCGGGCGCGAACCCCGTGAGCGGCGTGGCTTGGGTGTCCACTTCGTTGCTAAACACCCAGGTATGCCCGCCCTTGATGCGGCGTTCCTCGTTTTTTTTGAGCCTGAGGGGCGCATAGGGAGGATGCTGGCGCGAATTGCCCATGTTTAAACTATCCTTGAAAGAAAGGTTTTGACTTTATTTTTTTCCGAAAAAACAGCATAATACCGCCTTTTTCGGGCCAGCACTGCCGGATCGCACTGAGACGATTCCCAGTCCTTCGCTCCTTCGCCGCCGCGACCCGCATTGTGGTGGCAAGCATTCACACTACAAGGAAAAGACGATGTACAACAGCGTTTCTCTTACACAGTTTATTCTCGAAGAACAACGCCGCTACTCGGCGGTCAGCGGCGAGTTCACCGCGCTGCTCAACGATGTGGCGACAGCGTGCAAAGTGATTTCAGCCGCGGTCAACAAAGGCGCTCTGGCGGGCGTCTTGGGCGGTGCCGGTTCGGACAACGTTCAAGGCGAAGCCCAGAAAAAGTTGGACGTCATTTCCAATGATGTCGTTATCGGCTGCAACGAATGGACCGGGCACCTTGCGGCGCTTGCGTCCGAGGAAATGGAAGAAATCTACCCCATTCCCGCCAAGTACCCGCGCGGCAAATACTTGCTGGTGTTCGATCCTCTCGATGGTTCGTCCAATATCGATGTGAATATCTCCGTCGGCACGATCTTCTCTATTCTGCGCTGTCCGGAAGGTGTGAAAGAACCGACCGCGAAGGACTTCCTGCAACCCGGTACGCAGCAAGTTTGTGCCGGCTACGCCCTCTACGGGCCGTCGACCATGCTGGTGATCACCACCGGCAACGGCGTGGACGGATTTACGCTGGATCAGAGCGTCGGCGAATTCGTCCTCACCCATCCGAAAATGAAGATTCCGGCGGACACCAAGGAGTTCGCGATCAACGCGTCGAATTCACGGTTCTGGGAGCCGCCGGTGACGCGCTATATCAATGAGTGTTTGGCCGGCAAGACGGGACCCCGCAAGCAAGATTTCAACATGCGCTGGGTGGCCTCCATGGTCGCCGAAGTGCATCGCATTCTGACCCGCGGCGGGATTTTCCTGTATCCGCGCGACACCAAGGATCCATCCAAACCCGGACGTCTGCGCCTGATGTATGAAGCGAACCCGATGTCGTTCATCGTCGAACAGGCGGGCGGTGTTTCATCCACGGGTCGCGAGCGTATCCTGGACATTCAACCCGACAATCTGCACCAGCGTGTTCCGGTCATTCTTGGCTCAAAGAATGAAGTGGATCGTGTCATTCAGTATCACAAAGAGAGCTAATCGATTTTGCCGCTCCTACGGCTCTCGTAGGAGCGGCTTTAACCGCGATTTTTCACTCCGATTCGTTCACATCAGCCATTGCTATCGCGGATAAATCCGCTTCTGCAATTAAGCCCGTGTCAGCGGGTCGTCACATCCATGCCGTTTTGAATCAATGCCAGCGGCTCTTTTTCGCCATCGACCTCCAATGTGAGATCGTCGAACAACCAGTCCTTGGGTGTCTTGTGCGCTTCCACCTTGACCCGGCCGGAGCGTTCGCTGCCGAAAACGCGAAAGGAAATAACGGCCTTGCCCGTGGAACCTTTGTCCTCGATAAAGGATTCGATTTCGCGCCACTCATGGCGAATGGGCGAACCTAGGCGCTGCAACGCTTCTTCGTTCCACTCGACTTGGTACAGCGCGAAGAAATACAGATTTTCGAGGTAGTGCGCGGGATTGACCAGGTAGGCCGGCTTCTTCTCCCACCACTGCTGGTGCGGCGACAACTCACGGTCACGCGGTCCATGAATGCGCCAATGCCACGCTTCCTCGACAGTCAAACGGCGCAGCGTCGTATGGTTCAGATCGTCGCAGCGCGGATACGAGCCGTCGACCATCGAAATGCCCGAGACTTCCGTTCCGTTGCGATTGACGCACAGGCACGGATGCTTGAGCGAATCTTCGTAAAGATCGCCGGGTTTAAGCTCTTTGCTGCTTTTGACTTCAACGGGCATGGATATCCCCTTTGGCAAGACGGTTCGGTTTCACAAGTTAGTATAGCGCGGCCTCAATCGGGGCGCGGTGCTGCGTTCGGCGTTGTTGTGTCGTCGCTTTCGCGCTGTTGCTCGCGGAATTTATTGAGTTCTTCAAGGGTAATATCGGGTTTTGCGAAGCCCTTCAGTTGGCGGCGCACCGTGTTTGCGAACACGACGGCATTGCCGCCGATCCGGGCGACGACATGGTAGCTGCCCTCCGGCAAGTCCGGCGGAACGTCCACTAGGACTTGATCGTCCACGAGTTTGGACCATGTCACGGCGTCCAGGGGGTCGACGGCGAAAATGGATCGAGCTGATGCCCCATAAATGACGCCATTGTGAGTGGCCAGGCCCGTGATTGATCGCGCGGCGTCGTAGCGTGTGCTTGCTGCGCCGCCGTCAGGTGTGATCTCAACTATGCGCACCCCCTCCTCCGTCGCGAACGCCACCCGATCGCCATCCAACGCCACGTCGTGTGCTTGCCCGACCTCGTGCGGCATGTCACCCGGCTCATAGGATTTGGTGGTGTCATCGTAGCGACCGATGCGGTAGTCCTGGTTTATCACGCGTATTCCCTGTGGATGCGCGCGAACAAACCGGGTCGGACCGTCGACCGCGAATGTCGCGTCGATTTGATCGGGATAGCCGTCCAGCGTCCAGCGCCACACGCGGTTAGCGGTGGCCGCGATAACGGTTCCGCGCGACACGTCGAAGTCCGCAACGCCGCCGTCGAAGCGGTGGCAACGGGGCGGATCCGCCGCGCGTGCGTCGAAAGCGCAAAGTGTTTGGCCGCTGGCGAGATAGGCGACGGCGTTGCCATCGGCTTTGATGCGCGATACCTCTTCGTCGGTTTTGATCAATCCAATGCCGAGCGGATTGAACGGCGAGCTGAGGTCAACCTCCTCGATTCGATTTCCGTCAGTGGCAATGAACGCCCGTCTATCCGCGATGGCAAGATGTTTGGCGGCGTGCCCCAACTCCAGTCCCGCGGCCCACGTCGGATTGAGTGGGTTGTTGATGTCGTAGATCTGAACGCCGAAATCGCCCTCGGCGGTTATCAGGTAGTTGTCCATCACGGCGAGATCGTTCACGGCGCCGAATTGGTTGTATCGCCCAATGACGAAAAGACCGCTATCGTCGCGCTCGCCCAGCACGACTAAGCCGCCCCACCAATCCAGCGCAAACAGTTCGCCATCGCCACCGAGGGAAACGCCCCATGTTGCGCCGTCGGTGTCCAGCCGATCGCCGAGTCGCAGGTCCTCGGCATCGCTGACATCCATCGCAACCACGCCGGCGAGCCAGTTTGCGACGTAGAGAACATTGCCGCGCTTTGCCAGCCCGCGGGCGTTGCCCGGCGTTCTCCCTTGTCCGAGCACTTTGGGCTGCATGGGATCGGAAACATCAACGCTGTACACACTGCCATCGAAAAACGCCACGAACGCCAGCGTCCCATCGACCACCACGTCCTCGGCATGGCCGCCTGGATTGAACTCCCACACCGGCTCGGGGTGCTCCGGGTTAGCAATGTTGAAGCCAATCAAGCCGCCCTCCGAATCAGCAACGATGAGAACATTCTGCGCCAACGCCAAGGACCAGGCTTTGCCGGGCGTATCATAACTACCGATCAACTTTGGATCGAACGGATTGGCGATGTCGATGATCTGAAACCCACCGTGATGACTGGCCATGAACAGCCGGTCGCCGTCGAGGACCGGCGTATAGGCCAAGCCGGTTAACGCTAAGGCGGCAGCAAGTTTCGGCGCGGTCGGATCCGCGACATCGACGATCTGCAAGCCATGGTCGTCGTCGGCGACATAGGCGAGATTGTCGCGAACCGTCACGCCCTTGGAAGAGCCAGGCGTGTGAAACGTTGACAACAAGCGCGGTCGCTTCGGTTCGGAGACATCGTAGATGTGCATGCCGGAAAACCAATCGGCGACAAACAAACGTTTCGTTGAGGCATCGAAAAACGCTCTGCGCTGGCCGCCATAGTTGACGCCCTGGCCCGCGTCCAGATCGGCATTGCTTAGGCGCGGTTCGCTGTAGCGTATGTCCCAGAGCGCGAGTTTCTGCTTGTCGACGAGCCACGCCGCATCTTCGTTGAGTCCGACTCCAAGCGCCTGCTCACGACCGCGGATGGCGTGGGTGACGACGGGCGCGGTCGCGTTGGAAATGTCGAAAACCAAGTGTCGGCCCGAGCGTTCAATGGCCATCAGCTTGTTGTCGGTCAGTTGGATGCTTTGAACGTCGCCAATATTTCCGTAACGACTCAGCCATAGCGGCTGCTGCGGATCGCCAACATCGACGAGCATGATTCCGCCCTCGCCCAGCGCCGCCGCGGCAATTTGATTCGACACGCCGACGTCCGCGATCTTGTGCGTGGCGTCGACGCTGCCTTGGCGAACAAGCGATTTGTCGTCACCCACGAGGTAAACGACGATGTGGCGCTCAAACCCCACGACGACAAGCGGAAAGGACATCGCGATGGACTGAAGGGGTTCATCGAACGCGATGCGCTCCACGGCATCTTCCGCTGCCCCGCTGATGTTCAATCCAAGCAGCGAATGCGTCGTCGCAACAATGCAAAAGCCGTTGTCGACCGCCAGATCTTGCAGCGTTTCGGTCGAATCCCATGACAGATTTGATCGCATCCAACGCTTGGTCGCGAGGTCGCCGATAACGAGTTCGCCCTTTGCGTTCACGGCAACCGCGGTCCGACCATCGAATGCGACGAGCGCGTTGGGGTCTAGGGTGGCGGCGGGCAGCAATGCGTCGACTTGCAGGCCCCCTGTCTCGGGAACAATGGTTGACGCGCTGCCGTCCTCGTGCAAGACAAACGTCGACTGGCTGCCCGTTGCGGCCCGCGTTATCGCTGTCTCGAACTCGTGTGTTTCACGCAGATCGGCGCCTCCGGGCGCAAGGCTGACACTGTCAATGTCGGCAGCCTGATTGAGTGTCAGGGTCACCTGGGCGGTATGACCGATTGGCGTAACCTGCGGTTCGACGGCAATGACCCGCACGGGCTCGCCGACGGCGGCCGAGCTTAAGATCAAGGCCGCCAAACACCACCCTCGTCGTCGAGACCAACGTGCGTTCATGCACTGGAACCGGCTGATGTCACGTCGCCGAACACTTCGCCGCGACAAATGTTAGAGAGTCGCCAAAACTTTGTCCGCCGCCTTCAGCGTTGCGTCGATATCGACGTCGGTGTGAGCGCCGGAAACGAACCCGGCTTCGAACGCCGATGGTGCAAGATAAACCCCCTGCTCCAACATGCCGTGGAAGAACAATTTGAACCGATCCACGTCGCAGGTGACCACTTGGCTGTAGCGGCTGATGGATTGTTCCCGCGAAAAGAAAATGCCGAACATGCCGCCGACCACGTTGCAGGTCATGGCCACGTTGTTGGCTTTAGCGCGGCCGACTAAGCCTTCAGCCAGCGTCCGCGTCTTTTGTGCCAGCTTGTCGTAGAAGCCGGGCGCCATCGCGCCCTTCAGGGTCGCCAGTCCCGCCGCCATCGCCACCGGATTGCCCGACAGCGTTCCGGCTTGATACACCGGCCCCAGCGGCGCGATCATTTCCATGATTTCCCGTTTGCCGCCAAACGCGCCAACGGGCAGTCCGCCGCCGATGACTTTACCCAGGGTGGTCATGTCCGGTGTCACGCCGTAGTACTGTTGGGCTCCGCCTAAGGCGACGCGAAATCCGGTCATCACTTCGTCGAAAAGGAGTACCGCACCGTACTCCGTGCACAGTTCGCGCAAACCCTCCAGGAATCCCGGCACCGGCGGAATGCAATTCATGTTGCCGGCGACGGGCTCGACAATGACGCAGGCGACTTGTCCGCCGATGTGGCCGAACGTTTCCTTGACTTGGTCAATGTCGTTGTAGTTGAGTGTAATCGTGTGCTCAGCCAATGCCACCGGCACGCCGGGCGACGTCGGCACACCCAGAGTCAGTGCGCCGGAACCCGCTTTGACCAGTAACGAATCCGAGTGGCCGTGGTAGCAGCCCTCGAACTTGACAATCTTGTCCCGCCCCGTGAAACCGCGCGCGAGACGAATGGCACTCATGGTGGCCTCGGTTCCGGAGCTCACCATGCGCACCATTTCCATGGACGGCACGAGTTTGCATACCAAGTCCGCCATTTCGATCTCGATGCGAGTCGGGGCGCCGAAGCCGAGACTGTTCTGGGCCGCCTCGACAACCGCTTTCGTCACCTGCGGATGCGCATGACCCAGCAGCATCGGACCCCATGACGCGACATAGTCGATGTAACGCTTGTCGTCTTCGTCGATCAAATATGCGCCACTGCCTTTCTTAAAAAACAGCGGCTCGCCGCCCACGCCGCGAAACGCGCGCACGGGGGAATTTACACCGCCTGGAATGTGGCGCTGCGCGGCCGTGAAAAGTTCGTGGGATCGCGTCATTTTTCTATTCCTCGTGGTTCGTCATTTCTTGTTCGAATAAATCTGCGAAGCGGCTCGCCGCCGCTTCGATGTTGTTTGCTGCGAATACGCCACCGATCACGGCGACCATATCCGCACCTGCCTCGATCAGTGCCGCGGCGTTGTCGACGGTGATGCCGCCGATGGCCGCAACGGCAATCCCGAGGCGACGCTTGGACTCCGCCAGCAACGCGAGGTCCGCATAAATTTCGCCGGGCTTGGTTCGGGACGGGAAAAACCGGCCGAACGCGACATATGATGCGCCCTGCGCCGCCGCCGCTTCCGCCCGCGCGATCTCATTGTAACAAGACACCCCAATGAGCGCGGACGGGCCGAGGATGCGTCGCGCCTCGCTTACTGCGCCGTCGTCGCGTCCAAGATGAACGCCTGCGCCCATCGCGCGGGCCAGGGTAACATCATCGTTGATGATCAGCGGCACGCCGAACCGGTCGCACAGCGCTTTGAGTTCCACGGCGCGCTGCTTTCGCTCCGCGGCGCCAGCCGATTTGTCGCGATATTGTATCAAAGCGGCGCCTCCCCGCAGGGCGCACTCCACGCCGGTGAACAGCGCAGCGCCGCCCAGCAAATCGGGATCGGTAATGGCGTACAAGCCGCGCATCGTAAAGGAGGAGCTCAAGACCGTTCTGCTATTTATTGCGTGTCCTGGTTGACCCAGTAGAGGCGGCTCGGCAGATGTTGGCCCATACCGATTCGATATCCCGCTTGCAGCGTCTCCCAGGTGTACTCCTGGGCTTCATAGATCGCCGTGAAAGGTTCGCGGCTTTGGGAGAGCAGGCCTGCGATCGCCGACGCGAGGGTGCAGCCCGAGCCGTGGTAACTGTTGGCGAGCCGGGGCCACGTGAACGTTTCCAGCAGTCTTCGGTTGCCATAAAGGCGGTTCTGCACCTCGGCAGTCGCTTCGTGCGCGCCGGTGATCAGCACGAATTCGCAGCCCAAATCCAGCAACTCTTGGCCGCAGGCATCAAGGGTGTCCGCTTCGGGGGCCAGCAAGCGCGCTTCCAGTGAATTTGGCGTGAGAACGGTGGTCAATGGAAACAGCAAGGTCGTCATGGCGTCGCGCAGCGCATCGTCGCTCAGCGGGTCGCCTGCGCCGGATGCCAACACGGGATCGAGGACCACAGGTACTTGCGGGTAATCGCGCAAGATGGTGTGGATGGCTTCGACGTTTTGCACGCTGCCCAGCATGCCGATCTTAAAGCCGGCGACGGGCATATCTTCCAGCACGGCGCGCGCCTGCGCAATGAGCAAAGACGAGTCGACCGCGTGGTATTCTTTGACGTGCTGGGTGTCCTGAACGGTAACGGCGGTGACGACGGGCGCGGCGTGGCAGCCCATGCTGGCCAGGGTTTCGATGTCGGCCTGAATTCCCGCGCCACCGGTTGGATCGTTGCCGGCGAACGCCATCACGACTGGAATTTGATTTTCTTGCTGCATGGTGGGCGATGTTCCATCCGCGTGAGCAATCACTTAATTATTAGTTTAGCACCGTAAAATGGTCGGGTGCGCGGGAAGGTTCTGAGGAGTGAAAAATGACGACGGCTGGCGGACCCTACAAGCGCTACGTCTGTGTGGTGTGCGGATTCATTTACGATGAAGAGTTGGGATGCCCCGAGGACGGAATCCTTCCAGGCACCCTATGGGAAAATGTACCGGAAACGTGGCAATGTCCAGATTGTGGCGCAACCAAAGACGACTTCGAAATGATGGTGTTTTGATCCGCGGATCAATTCCAAAAAAAAAGCCAGCATGAGCTGGCTTTTTAATTGAATCTACGGCTCTTATTGGAGTTGTTATGTGCTCTTAGCCGTTACAGACCGAGTACGAAATCAACCAGCTTTTCGATGTCGGCGTCAGCAACGCGCGGCGAGTAGGGAGGCATCGGAACGCCACCGGTTACGTCCGTCCAGTTGCCTTTGCCACCGGCTTTAACTTTGGAAATCAACGCGTCGCGAGCAGCGGCGTCGCCTTTGTACTTAGCGCTAACATCTTGCCAAGCTGGACCAACAACCTTCTTGTCCACAGCGTGGCATGCCAAGCAACCGCTCTTCTTGGCCAGTTCCAGATCGGCGCTGGCAGTACCAGCAACACCCACCATCATTGCCGCAGCAACGGGCACACTCAACCAACGTGCTTTCATCAGAGACTCTCCTCTTTTTATAAGCCTTATAAAAGGATAGGGTGTTTGCCGTCCAACCTCCCCCGCAACCCTCCAAAAAGTGTCAAAAACCCTTTGTCCGACATTCCATCGGGGGTGGTTTAACCAACCTAGGGATGCATTCTTGTGGGACAGCGCTCACCGGCTATCGCGGGTCTTTATGCCACGCGTCTCGTAAGGGTGTCAAGTGACGTGCTCGAACGACAGCACCGAACGAGGACCGACCATGTCGGAAGCTGGCAGTACAAAATATGCTCAACCAAGGAGCAATAGTAGGGAAAACAACGAATTAATCTCGATTAATGGGGTATCTGCCGACGTTCCCGCGAAACGGCAGCAGCAGGATTCCGCCCAGGGTCAAACGTGTCGGATCCCGGAACTGTGTCAGACCGATGGTCATGTTCTCATGGCCAGCCTCCGGGGCTTCCCGGTAGGTTCCAAACAGGCGGTCCCAAATAGAAAGGTTGAAGCCGTAGTTGCTGTTGGTTTCGCGTTTTATAACGGAGTGGTGCACGCGATGCATGTCCGGCGTGACAATCAGCCGGCGTATTCGCCTATCCCATTTTTCGGGCAGCCGGATGTTGCCATGGTTGAACATGGCCGAGGCATTCAGCACCACTTCAAAGATCAGGACGGCCACCGCCGGGGGGCCGAGGGAAACCACGGCCGCGTACTTGATGAGCATGGACAGCAAAATCTCAACCGGATGAAAGCGAATGCCCGTCGTCAGGTCATAGTCCAGGTCGGCATGATGTACCATGTGCAGGCGCCACAAAGTGGGTACGGCGTGAAACAGCACGTGTTGAAGATAAATGACGAAGTCCAATGCCACGACGCCAAGGACGATGGCCAGCCACACCGGCAAGTCGATGTTATTGAGCAGACCCCATTGACGCTCCTCGGCAACCAATGCCATACCGACCGCCGCCAGCGGAAACAATATTCGCAGCACAACGGTGTCGATGGCGACGATGCCTAGGTTGGCGATCCAGCGCTCGGCGATCGGTCGAGTCCGTATCCGCCGCGGCGCCTTGCGTTCCCACGTCGCGAATGCCGCGAATGCCGTCGCGAATACGCCAAGCCGGATGATGAGTTCGTGTTCCATGGAGATTTCCCTGCTGTCCACTTAAGACCCGGTTGGGTCGTCAGCGGTTCACTTGGCGCCCACCTCCGCGGGGGTCGCGCGGGCGAGGAAGCCAAAAAGGTATTCCATTATTTCAAGACGATTGAAGGCTTCTTGCAGGCCGCGCCCCCAAACGGTCACGCCGTGGTCGCGAATCATCGCGGCCGGCACCCGCGCCGTGCCCTCAGCCAGATAGCGGTCGAGCTGCGCGGCAATCTCGGGAACATTGGCCAAGTTTTCGAAAATGGGTAGCTCGACTTCGGGCCGTTCGTCCCAGATGTCGAAACCTTTGAGCATCTCGAGGGCGGGCAGTCGCAGCCGATGCGCCGTCGGAGCATGGCGGCGAATGGCCAGCACGCCATCGACGGAGTGAACATGCAGGCATGCCTTGGCCTCGGGAACGCGCGCGTAAACCGCCCGATGAATGGATGTCTCGGCTGACGGCTTTTGCCCGGGCTTGGCTTGCTCGATGACAGTGCCGGTTTCAACCGACGCCAAGATGAAGTCGCCTTCGTCAAGGTGACCCTTGGGTAAGCCGCTCGCGGTGATCCAAAGCGCCGGGGTGTTCTGGTTCGGGGCCCGCACGCTTAAATTTCCCGCCGTTCCGGCCATCCATCCGCGCTCATAAAATATGCGGGCCACTTCAACAAGACCGGCGCGCGGCGACAATTGATCCAATGTTCGTGGCACGGTCTATCCTTTTGAAAAGCGTTGGCCGGACGGTCGTCGTGGCCGCTGTCCGCCCCTTCGCGGAGATCTTTTGCGCTCGGTTGGTACGGGCGCCGCGAGTAAGCTCTCGGTGACCGTGAACGGCGGAATCTTGTGTCCGATGTATTGCTCGATGTCGGGCAAATGGTAGGCGTATTCCTCGCAAACAAAACTAATTGCGACACCCTCCGCCCCGATGCGGGCGGTGCGCCCGATGCGGTGAACGTACTCTTCCGAATCCTGAGGCAAGTCATAGTTAAAGACGTGGGATACCTCGGGGATGTGCAACCCGCGGGCGGCGACATCGGTTGCCACGAGGAAGTCGATTTCGCCGTTCTTGAACTGATTTAACAGACTCATTCTCTTCTGTTGCGGCACGTCTCCCGAAAGCACGCCGGCGCGCAGATTGTTCGCGGACAGCTGATGCCCCAGCTCCTCGCCGACCCGCTTGGTGTTGACGAAGATAATGGCCCGTTGGGGCGCGGCGTCGCGAATAATGCCCAGCAGCAGGGGCAGCTTCTCGTTGTTGGCAACATAATAGGCCTGTTCGGTTATTCGCGGCTTGTCAGTCCGCTCCTCCGACGTGGAGACCCGTTGCGGATGGTTCATATGCTCGTAGGCAAGCTCCATCACACGATAGGACAGCGTCGCGGAAAATAGCAGGTTGAGCCGCTGCGTCGCCGGGGGAAGGCGCCGCAGCACGAAGCGTATTTGTTTGATGAAACCCAAATCGAACATCCGATCGGCCTCATCGAGCACCATGACCTCGACTGCGTTAAAGTTGGTCCAGTTTTGGCGAAAACAATCGATGAGTCGCCCCGGCGTTGCAATAAGGATGTCGACGCCGTGAGTGAACAGTTCGCGCTGCTGGTGCATGCTCGACCCGCCGTAGGCGAGACCAAGGCGAAAGGGCAAGAATTCGCCGAGAACTTCCGCTTCTTTGAAAATTTGGATTGCAAGCTCGCGCGTGGGTGCCACAATAAGCGCGCGCGGTTCGTGCGTTTTTCGCGACTTGCTGGGCGGGCGATTCAACAAATGGTTGAACGTGGCGACAAGAAACGCGGCGGTCTTGCCGGTTCCCGTTTGCGCTTGTCCCGCGACGTCTTGTCCCTGCAGACTGATCGGCAGCGTGGCCGCTTGAATCGGGGTGCAGAACGAAAAGCCCGCCTTGGTGATGCCTTTTATCAAGGGTTCCGGTAAATTGAACGTCGAGAAATTTGTAGTGGTGAGGTGGGCCGTAGCCATTAGTCCGCCGTATTTAAAATTATGGAATAAAGTACTTGAAAAGTGTCTCAGATTAAGCTATCTATGTACAAAGATTACCACAACATCATAGATCACCATATTATTCAACCGTTTATACGGTACGACAGATCGAGCCGTCAGTTGGCGGCGTCCGTTTTTCCCGGGCAAAGTGATTGAAATGATTCATAATCATTCCATCGACTGTTATCGACAGCAGCGCAATGTTACATCCAAGTCGGCGCGCCGGAAAATGCGAGTAGAGTATTCTGCGACAAAGGGGTTGTCGCGCGGACGAGATGCGAAGTCCGACTAATTTTTAGCATTGTGTGGAGGCAAAATTCGTGAGCGGAAATATTGTCTACGTCGGAGATCAGACCTTTGAGGATGAAGTTCTCAAGGCGGAGGGTCCGGTGTTGGTGGATTTTTGGGCGGAGTGGTGTGGCCCGTGCAAAATGATCGCGCCGATCCTGGATGAAATCGCCGACGAATATTCCGGTCGCGTAAAAATCACGAAACTTAATATCGATGAGAATCCCGCGACTCCGCCGAAGTACGGGATACGGGGCATTCCAACGTTGATGCTTTTCAAGGATGGCAACGTCGAAGCGACTAAAGTGGGAGCTGTTTCCAAGTCGCAGTTGACGGCGTTTCTGGACAGCAATATTTGATCGTTGGTAAGGTTGCCGGCGCCTCAGTGGCGCCAAGCGGTGCGCGAGACATTGGGGGCCGGCGCACTGTTGTTCCGCGATTAACAAGCAAAGTAAAAAATTTACCGGCGCGCAGCGCTTGGTTCTTGAACCCTTGGCAGAGAGGTTTGATACAGCCATAGATTGAGTCAGCAAGTGGTTCCTGAGAGTTACCCGCTGCAGAATCGGCCGATAGTGAGGGGCAGATGCCCCGGCCAATCCATCCCGGCTTTTATTCACCCGTGAGTCATCAAATCAGTCATTACAACATCTGGAAACCGTACCTATGAATCTTACCGAGCTTAAGAAAAAGCCCGCGTCTGAAGTAATCGAACTTGCCGAATCGCTTGGCGTGGAAGGCGTGGGGCGCATGCGCAAGCAGGACGTCGTATTCTCCATACTGAAAGCGCATGCCAAGAAAGGGGAGGATATCTACGGCGACGGGGTTTTGGAAATTCTGCAGGATGGGTTCGGATTCCTGCGTTCCGCCGACAGCTCCTATTTGGCTGGCCCGGATGACATCTATGTGTCGCCGAGTCAGATAAGACGTTTCAATTTGCGCACCGGCGACACGGTAGAGGGCAAGATTCGGCCTCCCAAAGAAGGCGAGCGCTATTTCGCCCTGCTCAAGGTCAACAAGATCAACATGGAACCGCCGGAAGCGGCCAAGAACAAAGTATTGTTCGAGAATCTTACGCCGTTATTTGCCAACAAGCGGCTGACCATGGAGGTGGGTAACGGCAGCACTGAAGACATCACCGCCCGCATCATCGACTTGGTGGCGCCCATCGGCAAAGGCCAGCGCGGCATGTTGGTTTCACCGCCCAAGGCGGGTAAGACGATGATGCTCCAAAACATCGCGCAATCCATTGCCAGCAAGCACCCGGAGTGTTACTTGATCGTGCTGCTCATCGACGAGCGGCCGGAAGAAGTCACGGAGATGGCGCGTTCGGTCAAGGGCGAAGTCATTTCAAGTACGTTCGATGAGCCGGCCAGCCGCCACGTACAGGTGGCCGAGATGGTTATCGAGAAAGCCAAACGCTTGGTCGAGCACAAAACTGATGTTGTAATTTTGCTCGATTCGATCACCCGCCTCGCGCGCGCCTACAATACCGTGATCCCCTCTTCGGGCAAGGTGCTGACCGGTGGTGTGGATGCCAACGCGTTGCAGCGTCCGAAGCGTTTTTTCGGCGCCGCGCGCAATGTCGAGGAAGGGGGCAGCTTGACCATTATTGCCACCGCATTGATCGATACCGGCTCGCGCATGGACGACGTGATTTACGAAGAATTCAAAGGCACGGGCAATATGGAATTGCACTTGGATCGGAAAATCGCCGAGAAGCGCATCTACCCGTCCATCAATATCAACCGCTCCGGCACCCGCCGCGAGGAGTTGCTGACCAAGCCTGACGAACTGCAAAAGATGTGGATTCTACGCAAGCTGCTTCACCCCATGGACGAAATTGCGGCCATGGATTTCTTGTTGGATAAACTTAAGGCCACCAAGACCAACCACGAGTTCTTCGACTCCATGAAGCGATAAGGCGGCCGACCGGGCTTTGCGCCCGGCAGCCCTGACCGCGGACGCCTAGGGCTCGCTCGACTCGCCTTTCTTGGTTGATTTGCGAGCGCTATTGAACTCAACTTTAACGGGCTCGGCTTTCCAAACTTCCGCGGCGTATTCGCGTATGGTGCGGTCGCTGGAAAACTTTCCCATGTTTGCGACATTCAATATCGCCTTCTTCGACCACGTCGCCTGATCTAGGTAAAGCTGCGCAACGTTCTCTTGGCGCTCGACATAGTGGGCGTAGTCGGCCAACAGGAGATAACGATCCCCGCCCACCGTCAGCGCGTCGAAGATCGGGTGAAACAAGTCGGGCGAATAGGGCGAAAAATAGCCCGAGCGGATCATGTCGAGCACTTGGCGCAATTCGGGGTTGCCGTTGTAGTAGTCCCATGGATTGTAGCCGCGGGACTGAAGGTCGCGAACCTCGTCGGTGGTCAGGCCGAAGATGAATATGTTGTCGTCGCCAACCTCGTCCCGCATCTCCACGTTGGCGCCATCGAGTGTGCCGATCGTGAGCGCGCCATTGAGCGCGAACTTCATGTTGCCGGTGCCGGAGGCCTCCGTACCCGCGGTGGAGATCTGCTGTGAAAGTTCCGCCGCCGGAATGATTCGCTCGGCCAGAGATACGTTGTAGTTGGGCAGAAACACAACTTTCAGCCGATCCGCCACCATCGGATCGAAGTTGATCACATCCGCCACGTTGTTGATAAGTTTAATAATCAACTTTGCCATTTTATACGCGGGCGCCGCTTTGCCGGCGAAAATAACCGTGCGCGGCACAGCCTGCATTTCCGGATTGCTCCGAATTCGGTTATACAGCGTAACAACGTGCAAAACGTTTAGCAGTTGCCGCTTGTATTCATGAATTCGTTTGACGTGGACGTCGAACATTGAATCTGGGTTGATTTCGACACCGAGTTCCCTTTTGATCAAGTTGGCCAAGAAACACTTGTTGGAGCGCTTGACGGCGCGAAACTCGTCGCGGAAGGCCGCGTCCTCGGCGAGCGGTGCGAGCCGTTTGAGTTGATCGAGTTGCACGGGCCACTCTTTGCCGATCGACGTATTGATCAACTGCGCCAAGCGGGGATTGCAGTGATTCAGCCAGCGTCGAGGGGTAACGCCGTTGGTCTTGTTGATGATCTTGTCCGGATAGAGCTGGTGAAAGTCGCTGAAGATCGTCGACTTCATCAACTCGGTGTGAAGCTTGGCTACGCCGTTGACTTTGTGGCTGCCCACCACCGCTAAGTGGGCCATGCGCACGCGGCGCTCGCCGCTTTCGTCGATGAGCGACATCCGGCTCAATCGGTCGACCTCGCCCGGAAAGCGATGCATGACCGTGTTGAGGAAGCGGTGATTGATCTCATAGATGATTTGAAGATGGCGCGGCAGTATGCGCTCAAACAGCGCGATCGGCCAGGTTTCCAGCGCCTCAGGAAGCAGCGTATGGTTGGTGTAGGCGAAGGTCGCCGAGGTCAGTTCCCAAGCGCGATCCCAACCCAGTTTGTGAATATCCACCAGGATGCGCATGAGTTCTGGTATCGCAAGCACCGGATGGGTGTCGTTCAATTGGATTGCCACTTTGTTCGGCAATTCATCAAACGTCTCGTTGTGCTTGAGGTAGCGGTACAGAATGTCCTGTAGTGTCGCGCTAACGAACAAATATTGCTGTTTGAGGCGAAGCTCGCGCCCCATCATCGTGGTGTCGTCGGGGTAGAGTACCTTTGAAATGTCCTCGGAGAGTGTCTTGTCCTCCACCGCTTTGATGTAGTTGCCTTCGTTGAAATATTGCAAATCAAAGTCGCGAGTGGCCTTGGCCGCCCACAGGCGCATGTTGTTCACCGTATTGGTGCCGAAGCCCGGAATGGGTGTGTCATAGGCCATGGCCATGACTTGCTCGGTGTCGATCCAATGACAACGTCGTTCGCTGTTTTCGTCGCGGTAGTCGACAACGCGGCCGAAAAACTTCACCGGATACAGCACTTCCGGGCGGGGAAACTCCCACGGATTGCCGTAGCGCAGCCAGTTCTCGGGATGCTCGACCTGGTGGCCGTTCTCGATCCGTTGGTTGAACATGCCGTACTCGTAGCGGATGCCGTAGCCGTATCCGGGGATGCCCAGTGTCGCCATGGAGTCCAAGAAACACGCTGCCAAGCGACCTAAACCGCCGTTGCCCAGCGCCGCATCCGGCTCTTGCTCGCAAATCGTGTTGATGTCCAGACCGATTTCAACAAGCGCCTCGCGGAACCCGTCATGCACGGCCATATTCAGCAGACTGTTGGTCAGCGTGCGACCGATGAGAAACTCGAGCGACAGGTAGTACACGCGCTTGGCGTTTTGCCGGTAGTAGGTTCGCATGGTCTCCATCCAGCGTTCCACCAGGCGGTCGCGCGTGACTAATGCGCTGCAGTTGAACCAATCGCGAGTCGTGGCGGTGTAAAGATCCTTGCCGATGATGTACTCGAGACGATTTGCCAAAGAGCGCTTTATGGATTCTGAGTCCGGTCCCTGGTAGTCGAACTTGAACGAACGCAGCACTTTATCCTTGGCCATCAGCGTGTTTCTCCCTGAAACGATGATCCTGTATCGTACTAAAAAACAATAAGTTAACGGACGGGTATTTGACCGATTATGTCGGTCCGTCCGCGTCGCCGCTCACCGCGGCGGGAGGACAGTTCTTCGCTTGCGGGCCACGAGGGGGCACAGTGAATGGTCGTGCTGCGCCCAAAACGGCTTGATATGGCCACCCTTTGGCGCCGTTAACAAATTGATAAATATACAAGTTTTTCCTGCCTTGCCTGTCGGGCGGACTTTCTGTAGTATACGGCGCTCGTTTTACGTTCGTACCTGTTCCTGAGGTTTTAACTATGAAGCCCGAGATTCATCCCGCCTACAAAGAGATTTCCGTTACCTGTAGCTGCGGCACCACATTCAAGACCCGTTCGACGGTCGGTAAGGATTTGCATTTGGACGTGTGCTCCCAGTGTCATCCGTTTTACACCGGCAAGCAGAAGATTGTCGATACGGCGGGCCGGGTGGACAAGTTCCGCCAAAAGTACGGCCTCACGAAATAATCCATCCCTCACTGTTCAACGCAGTGATTGTGACGAGAAGGGCGACGCAAGCGGTCGCCCTTTTCTGTTTTGTCGTCTCATTTCTTTTCCTGCTGTCTGCCCGTGCCGATCCGGCGCAGTGCGGGGTCAAACAGTACGACGAAACGGCCCAGGTCAATTTTGTCTATGACGGCGATACCATTGAGTTGACCGACAAGCGCCGGGTCAGGTTTCTTGGCATCAATGCCCCCGAGGTGGCGCACAAAAAGAAAGCGGGACAGCCCTTTGGAAACGAGGCGGCGCAACGGCTCCAGCAATGGCTGCCCAAGAATACAACGGTCGGCTTGGTATTCGACGAGGAGCGACACGACAAGTATGGTCGTCTCTTGGCGCACGTGTTCGTCGAAAACAGCGAGAGTCTCAATGCGCGGCTGCTGACCGCCGGTCTCGCGATGACGCTGGTTGTGCCGCCCAATCAAAAATTTCTTACATGCTATGATGATGCCGAGCAGCGCGCGCGTGACAAAAATGCCGGCCTGTGGGCGCTCAAGAGTTACCAGCCGCAGCCGGTCAAGTCATTGGCCAAGGGCAATGATGGGTTTGCGATCGTGACCGGCGTGGTGCGCGCGGTGGGCGCGAGCCGGGATTCTGTGTGGATCAACTACGACGGCGATCTCGCACTGAGAATCCTCAAGACGGACATTCACTATTTCGCAGCCGTTCCTCTTGATAACCTAACCGGCAAGGTGGTGCGTGCGAGAGGCTGGATTTACTCGTCCAGGCGAGGGCCGCGCATGCAAATCCGGCATCCGGCGGCATTGGAGATCGAGCCATTTTGAGAGCATTGAGCGAAGCAACCTTCGCGCGGGTGGCCGTGTTGTTGACGCTGTCGATGGTTGGCGCGTGTGCCGTGAGCACGCCGCGCAATGTTACGGAAATTTCGCTGGCCACCCACGAGAAGGATGCCGCCCTCTACGACGATATTCATGACATCATCGTTCAGCACTACGGGCGTTACGACAATGAATTCCTCCAGGGAATGGCGCAGCGGTTGGGCGAACAACTGGCGGTGCGCAACAACATGAATGATCTTGTGGTTCGGGTTACGGTCTTGGATTCGCCGCTGTTCAATGCCTTTTCCCACCCCCCTGGGCATATTTACGTGACGCGAGGCCTGTTGGCGTACCTCAACAGCGAGGCCGAATCGGCGTCTATCATTGCGCACGAATTGGCTCACCTTGTTCACCATGACGCCTCCCGTCACACGCGACCGGTGGCCGAGAGCGCCGACTCGATGATCGCCGGGCCGTTCGCCTTTGCCGTAATCAATGATCAAGCGCTGCGCGAAGCGATGTTGCCGCTGATCGCAACCTTCAGTCATGGTTATGGCCGGGAGCTGGAAATCGACGCGATCGGTTTTAGCGCCGAGGTGGTGGCCCGTGCGGGTTACGATCCTGAGGAGATGCTTGAACTACTAAAGGCGCTCAAACGGCACGAAGAAGGCGCGCGACGCATCGCCCACGCGGAGTCCAAGACTCCCTCCGTATACCATGGGATCGTAGCGTTCGATCCCGCAACTGACGCGCGGATTGGCCAACTCGTCGCGTCGGCGGTCGCATTTCGGACAGACCCCGTCTATTACATCGTGCCCGACAGTTTCGTGGCGGCGCTCGACGAATTGATCATCGGGGATCGCGTTGATTACGGTATCGAACGAGACGGCAAACTCTATCATAAAAACATGGGGATAACGTTGGCGATTCCCAAGGCATGGTCGACGCGCGGCCTCGCGGACGGCGTTGTTCTTTACCCGTCGGACGAAAAGGTGTTCATGGCTGCATTCAGCACGGAAGCGGACCTGGATCAACCCCTGGCGGCGTTTATGAAAAGTTACTTTGAACTCGATAACCTGGATGGATTCAAGTCTGCGACTTTTTCGGGACGAGAGGCGCTGGTGGGCGAGGCACGATTGAATACGATCTTCGGCGAACGCTCCGCGGTTATAAGCGCTCTTTATGTAGGGGAAAACGCCGTGGTGTTCGCGGCGATCGCCGACGATGAACAGCATTGGACCAAGAATCACAAACTGATCACTCAGACCCTGCAGAGCATTCGCCCTTGGTCGGAAGCAGACGAGAAGTTCCTAAAGCCGTTACAATTGAAGCCCGTAACGGTGCCCGACGGCAAAAGCCTGGGCGAACTGTACAAAGCATCGAAAGACTCGCTTGGCATCGATCACATCCGCTTGCTCAACCGGCTATATCCGGACGGCGAACCAAAGCCCGGTCAGACCATCAAGCTACTCCACTGACAACAACTTTCTGGAAGAACGTATGTCCGATGATCTTAAGCAACGCGCCCTTGAATACCATGCGGCGAAACCCCCGGGCAAAATCGGCATCAACATTACCAAGCCGTGCGATACCCAGAAGGATTTATCCCTTGCCTATACGCCCGGTGTCGCGGCTCCGGTTCGCGCCATCGCCGAGGATCCGGAAGCCGCCTACAAATACACCAGCAAGGGCAATCTTGTTGCTGTGATAACCGATGGCACGGCCGTGCTCGGCTTGGGCAACGTTGGGGCGTTGGCTGGCAAGCCCGTCATGGAAGGCAAGGGCGTGCTGTTTAAGAAGTTCGCCGACATCGACGTATTCGATATCGAAGTGAACGCGCCGACGCCCGAGGCGTTCGTCGAGGTGTGCGCCGCCATTGCGCCGACATTTGGCGGGATCAATATCGAGGACGTGGCGGCGCCGCACTGTTTTGCCATCGAGAAGGCCTTGGCCGCGCGGCTGGACATCCCGGTTTTTCATGACGACCAGCACGGCACGGCCATTATCATCAGCGCGGCGCTGCAAAACGCCTTAAAGGTCCAAGGCAAACGGCTTGCGGATGCTAAGCTCGTTTGCGTCGGTGCCGGCGCGGCGGGCATCGCGTCATTGCGGTTGCTGGTAGCGTTGGGGGTGAAGAAAGAGAACATCTTCTTGTGCGACCGCAAGGGCGTCATACACACCGGCCGGACCGACCTCAACGCATTTAAGGCGGAATTCGCCATCAACACCTCCGCCCGCACATTGGCGGACGCCATGCGGGATGCCGATGTGTTCATCGGTGTTTCCGGCCCGGATTTGGTGACGCAGGACATGCTACGCACCATGGCGGCCAAGCCCGTAGTGTTTGCCCTGTCCAATCCCGACCCCGAGATTACGCCCGCGGATGCGCATGCGGCGCGCACGGATCTGGTCATGGCGACGGGGCGCAGCGATTTCCCCAATCAAGTGAACAATGTCCTTGGGTTTCCCTATATTTTTCGCGGCGCCTTGGATGTTCGCGCGAAGTCCATCAACCAAGCGATGCACATTGCGGCGGTAAAGGCATTGAGTAGTTTGGCGATGGAACCAGTTCCCCGCAGCGTGCTCGATGCTTATGGCGTCGCCAAGCTGGAATTCGGGCGCGACTATATTATTCCCAAACCGTTGGATCCCCGTTTGAGGGATACGGTATCGGCGGCGGTGGCCAAAGCGGCGGTTGACTCCGGGGTCGCGCGCGCGCCCTACCCGTCGTGGTACCCAAAGCTGTAGGCATCGTGCTTCGCGGGAAGCTGCTGCCACGGATTCGACATTTGCTTAGCGAGGGCCAGTAACCATGAGTAAAGACACCGTCACCATTACGGACAACTCATCGGGCAAGACGATCGAACTGCCCATTCGCCGCGGCACCGTCGGTCCGCCGGTGGTGGACATTACGACCCTCTACAAAGAAATGGGTTTGTTCACATTCGATCCGGGCTTTCTGTCGACCGCCAGCTGCCGCAGCAGCATTACCTACATCGACGGCGACAACGGCGTCCTGATGTATCGCGGCTATCCGATCGAGCAGCTCGCCGAGAAGAGCACTTTCCTCGAGGTTGCCCACCTGCTCCTGTGGGGAGAGCTGCCAACCAAGGATCAGCTGGACAAATTCACCAGCCTGATTCGCCGCCATACTCTGATCAATGAGAGTCTGAAGAGTTTTTATAATGGGTTCTATCATGACGCCCACCCCATGGCCGTCATGGTGGGCGTATTCGGATCCCTCTCCGCTTTCTACCACGATTCATTGGACATTCATGACGCCGGGCATCGCGAGCTGGCGGCGCTGCGCATGATCGCGAAAATGCCCACCATCGCCGCGGCGAGTTACAAGCACACGGTCGGCGAGCCGTTCGTTTATCCCAAGAACACGCTGAGCTATGTCGGCAACCTGTTGAACATGATGTTTGCCGTGCCGGCCGAAGAGTACGCTGTCGATCCCATTGCCGAGCGCGCGATGGATTTGATTTTCATTCTTCATGCCGATCACGAGCAAAATGCCAGCACCTCGACCGTGCGCTTGTCGGGCAGTTCGTCGGCCAACCCGTTCGCCTGCGTGTCATCCGGCATTACGGCGCTCTGGGGTCCGGCTCACGGCGGCGCCAATGAAGCCGTGCTCACCATGCTGGAAGAAATCGGCGATGTTAAGAACATCGGCAAATACATCGACAAGGCCAAAGACAAGAACGATCCGTTCCGCCTGATGGGATTTGGACATCGCATCTACAAGAAATACGATCCGCGGGCCAAGATCATTCGCCAGATGTGCCACGAAGTTCTGGCTAAGATCGGCGACAAAAACGATCCCCTGTTCGAATTGGCCCTGAGACTCGAAGAGGTCGCGCTCAACGACGAGTATTTTCAGTCGCGAAGCCTATACCCCAACGTCGATTTCTACAGCGGCATCATCTATCGCGCGATCGGGATACCCACGAACATGTTTACCGTGATGTTCGCGATTGCACGCACCGTCGGGTGGGTTGCGCAATGGATGGAAATGATCGCGGATCCGGATCAGCGCATCGCCCGTCCGCGCCAAATCTACGATGGGGCCGCGCCGCGGAACTATATTCCCATCGAACAGCGCAAATAAGGGGCTACATTAGTCTCAGGAGTTCTTCGACCTGCGCCGTATTCGCCCGTTCGATGGGCTGACCGTCGGCTGTCACGCGGACCGTCTGCCGGATGCCATTGGTGGGGAACACCGTCGCATTGATCTGAGTCTCTCCGGCCACGAATGAAAAGACCGGAAATATCGCGCTTTGCTTGGGACTGATGTAGTAGCGTTTATCGGCGATCTTAAACGGGATTTTCTTGTCGAGCAGAAGCCAATTCACCTCTTCCGGCGTTTCAGCGAACACATGTAGATGAACGTCCGAGGAGCGGTCCGCCGTGCCGGCGAGAATCGCTCCGACAAGACGCGGGGAAAAGTCCGCGAACAGTTGCATGGCCGACAAAGCCGTTTCGCGCAATTCACGCAAGACGTTGTGCTGGTTGGCGCCGCCGAACAGCGCCTGGTAATCGAGCAGCGCCGCTTCAATATCTTCGTTGCTGGGCAGCACGCGATGGTCGACGACGCCCAACCGCTGAGCGGCCTTGAGCTTTGCGGTCTGGTAGGTTTTTTCGTCTCCCTGCCCGATTAGGCGCGCGGCCTCAGAGGCGATACGGCGACGTTCCGCCATTTCTCGCGCGGCATTGGCGCCATGCGTTGCGGTCTTGCGAGAGTCAGACGACGTTTTCTTTTTCATGTTTAAAAGAGCTGCGCCTCGGGCGGGCGACTTGTCGTTGGGCTGCGGCTATCGCCGGGGGGGCGCTGATCGTCAGGCGACCGAGTCGACGTTGTCGGCGCGTTGTCGGCCGGAAAGGTCTCGAATATGGCATCCTCCTGCCCGGTACGGGCCAGCTCGCCCGTTTCGGGGTCGATGCGCACGGTAACCAAACCGGTAGGCCGATCGAGCAGGTGCTCCGGTTCGTCCTTGAGTGCGTTGGCCATGAAGTAGAGCCAGATCGGCAGCGCTGCCCGGCTCCCCGTTTCCCCGGCGCCCAGCGGCAGCGGCTCATCAAAACCCAGCCACGATACGGCCAACAATTCGGTATTGAACCCGACAAACCACGCATCGTGTTGATCGTTCGTCGTACCCGTCTTGCCCGCGAGGTCGGTGCGGCCCAATTGGGCGACACGCCGGCCTGTGCCGCGGCGCGTGACGTCGCGCATCATGGAGTTGATCAGATAGGCGTTTTGCTCCGAAATGACTCGTTTGGCAAGCGGTTGCGGCGCCGGTTGCCCAGGGTCGATCGCCGTCGCGGGCGCGGCTGCGGCCGTCGCCGGATCGTCGGGCGTCTCTTCGGGTTCGATCGGTTCGGCATCGATTTGCGCCTGGGCGCGGGCCTGCTCTTCCTCGCACTTGGGGCACACGATTTCGGGGTTGGCCTTAAATAGCTCGGTCCCCAACGCGTCTTCGATGCGGCGAATGAAATATGGCGAAACAAGGTAGCCGCCGTTGGCGAATACGGCGTGAGCGCGCGCCAGTTCGAGGGGCGTTACCGCGCCGCTGCCCAAAGCCAGTGATAAGTTGCGCGGCAGCTTCTCTATATTGAAACCAAATTTGCCAGCGTAATTCACTGCGTGGATGATTCCGATGGACTGCAGTAACCGGATCGAAACGAGATTGCGCGAGTTAACCAACGCTTCGCGCAGCCGCGTCGGACCGAAAAAACGGCCGCTGTAATTTTCCGGGCGCCAGGAGGATTCCAATGCGGGATCCTCAAAGACCACCGGCGCGTCATTAATAATGCTGGCTGGTGTGTAGCCTTTTTCAAGCGCCGCGGAATAAACGAAGGGCTTGAAACTGGAGCCCGGTTGCCGCAGGGCTTGGGTTATGCGGTTGTACTTGCTCTGATAGTAGTCGAAACCGCCGACCAGCGCCCTGATTGCACCGTCATTGGGGTTGAGCGCCACAAGCGCCCCCGCGACTTGCGGGATCTGTGACAGGCGAGCCGTTTGGTTTGCGTCGAGCTCGCACATTACGATGTCGCCGATCTGGGCGACTTGGTCGGCGCGCTTAACGGCCGGTCCGACTTGATTCTCGCTGACGTAGGGGCGGGCCCACTGAAGGCCTTCGAAAGGTACGACCGCGCTGGCGCCTTCGCCAACGTATACCGATAGACTCGTTTCATCGGCGGCCGTCACCAAGGCCGGCTGCAACGGGCCGACTTTCGGGTGGCGACGCAGCAACTCGTCCCACTGTTCGACTGTGCTGTCGGGCGCCACGTCGACATGATCGATCGGTCCGCGATAACCGTGCCGCTGGTCGTACTCCAGCAGCGCTCGGCGCAGAGCGCCGACCGCCGATTGCTGTTTGTCGCTCTCGAGGGTTGTGTAGACGTTAAATCCGGAAGTGTAGGCATCGTCGCCGTAGCGATTGACCATTTCTTGGCGCACCATCTCCGCAACATAGGACGCCTCGACCTCGATCGGCTGGGTGTAGAGCTTGGCCGTTACCGGAGCGGCTCGGGCCATTTCGTAAGTCTGATCGTCTATGAACGCCAGCGAGTGCATTCGCCCCAGCACGTAATTGCGACGATGCATCGCCTTCTCTGGATCGGCAACCGGATTGTCCCGCGAAGGCGCCTTCGGGAGTCCCGCGAGCATGGCCATTTGGGCGACGGTGAGCTGATCGAGAGGTATGCCGTAATAGACTTGCGCCGCCGAAACAATGCCGTAGGCCCGGTTGCCGAAGTAAATCTTGTTCAGGTAAAGCGCAAGAATTTCTTCTTTGGTCAGCTCATGTTCGATTTTTAGGGCGAGCAGAATTTCGGTCAGTTTGCGCAGATAGGTTTTTTCCCGCGTAAGGAAAAAATTGCGTGCGACCTGCATCGTGATGGTGCTGCCACCCTGACTTTTCTCGCCGGTGAGCAGCAACATGACGGACGCGCGCACCAAGCCCTGATAATCGACCCCGGGGTGATCGAAGAACCGGTCATCCTCGGCGGAGATGATGGCCTTGATCATTAACGGTGGGACGTCTTCATAGCGAATCGGCGCGCGCTTCATTTCGCCAAACTCCGCCATGAGCCGACCGTCATCGGTAAAAACCCGCAGAGGAACTTGAAAGCGGACATCCTTGAGGCTCTCAGTGGAGGGCAGCTCTGGCACGACATACGCGTAGATACCAATGCCCGCGACCGCGCCGACCACAGCCAAAAACGCGGATATCCAGAGAAAGGCTCGAAAAAGTCTGCGGTAGATGCTCATATCAATCGCCGAGGGGCATAATTTAGAATCAGGACGCCGATCACGTCTTTGCTCTTAACATTTGTTTTGGAGTGACCGATAAAAGGGAGACTAAGCTAGGATATTGCTGTTTCTAAACAGTGGTTTGTGGATGGGAGAATAATAATTTCCCTTACTTACAAAATGGATCAATAGTCGGGACCCTTACTTACTATGTTGCCCTTTCTATCGCGAAAGTCATCGACCCTTGTCGGGTTGGATATTAGCTCTACGGCGGTCAAGTTGCTGGAGCTCAGTCAGAGTGGTCCTCGCTTCCGCGTTGAGGGGTACGCCGTGGTTCCGCTACCCCCGCATGCAGTCGTAGAAAAGAATATAGCAGATGTTGAGGCCGTTGGGAGCGCCATCAACCGGGCAGTCAAAGTCTCGGGAACACGGTCCCGCAACGCCGCCGTCGCGGTGGCCGGCTCGTCGGTCATCACCAAAGTGATCACCATGCCCGCCAATCTCACCGAAGATGAGTTGGCGACCCAGATCGAGCTCGAGGCCGACCAATATATTCCCTACCCGCTGGAAGAAGTGAACATGGACTTCGAGGTGATCGGACCCTCGGAGAAGAAGCCCGAAAGCGTCGACGTCTTGTTGGCTGCGTCACGCAGTGAGAATGTCGATGTGCGCGTCGCGGCCGTCGAGTTGGGCGGGCTCAACGCACGCGTCGTGGATGTTGAGGCCTATGCCATGGAAACGGCGTTTACGCTGTTGGGCCAGCAGTTGCCGGATCACGGCAATGGCAAGACCATTGCAATTGTGGATATTGGCGCGACCATGACGACGCTGAATGTGATCCACGACTTCGGAATTATCTACACTCGCGAGCAGGTTTTTGGCGGTAAACAGTTGACCGAGGAAATCCAGCGTCGCTACGGCCTGTCCTACGAAGAGGCGGGAATGGCGAAAAAGCAGGGTGGCTTGCCGGACAACTACATACCGGAAGTGTTGAACCCATTTAAAGACGCCATGGTGCAGCAAGTCAGCCGCTCGCTGCAGTTCTTTTTCTCCTCCAGTCAGTACAACAGTGTGGATGCCATTGTGCTGGCTGGCGGCTGCGCCACCATTACCGGAATCGACGAATTATTAGAGGAGAAGCTGGGTACCACAACGACCATCGCGAACCCCTTCGCGAGCATGTCTTTGTCGTCACGAATCAAGGCTCACCAGCTTAGCGCGGACGCACCGGCGCTGATGATCGCGTGCGGTTTGGCAATGAGGAGCTTCGATTAATGACCTCCATAAACTTATTGCCTTGGCGCGAAAACCTCAAGAAACAGCGTAAGCAGCAGTTTTTAACCTCGCTGGGCGCCGCCGCCGGCGTGGCCGCCGCCATCGTGCTTGGCGTCCATATGAACATCGCCTCGCAGATGAGTTACCAAGAGGCTCGCAATACCTACATGCAGCAGCAAATTGAGCGGGTTGAGCGGCAGATTAAGGAAATCGACGCGCTCGAAAAAGAAAAGCAACGCCTGCTTGCCCGCATGAATGTGATCCAGGAGCTGCAGCTTGGTCGGCCGCAGGTCGTGCACGTGTTCGACGAGTTGGTCCGTACATTGCCCGATGGGGTTTATCTGACCAGTATCAAGCAGAACGGCAGCGGGCTCACGCTGCAGGGTCAGGCCCAGTCCAACGCCCGCATCTCGGCGTACATGCGCAATCTCGATGCCTCGGGCTGGTTTGCCAACCCGCAACTTAGTGTCATCGAAGCCAGCACGGGGGGCGAGGCCCAAACCGTGGCGGACCGTACCAGTCGGTTCACGTTGAATATCAGCCTGGTCAATCCCACGAAGCCTGAAGGAGAGCAAGGCTAATGGATCTGTCGAAAATCAATCTTAATGAGCTCGACACAAGCGATCCCGGGAGTTGGCCCCTTGCGGTCAAGATCGCGGCGATCGTCATCGTGTCCGTCGGCGTGCTCGTCGCAGGTTATTTCCTCGATACAGAGGGCCAATTGCTTGAGCTTGCCGCGCTTGAGGAAAAGGAAGTCCAGCTCAAGGACGATTTCAAGGTAAAACAGAACAAAGCGGTTAACTTGGCCTTATATAAAGAACAGATGGCGGAAATGGAACGCTCCTTCGGCGCGATGCTGCGCCAGCTGCCGAGCAAGACGGAAGTGGCGGACCTGCTGGTGGACGTATCCCAAACGGGCTTGGCCTCGGGCCTCGAGTTCCAGCTGTTCAAGCCCCAGGCCGAAGCAAAGGCCGAGTTTTACGCCGAATTGCCGATTCAGATTCGTGTCGTAGGCCGATATCACGAGTTCGGCAAATTCGTGAGCGACGTTGCCGCGTTGCCGCGCATCGTGACCATGCAAGAGATCTCGATTAAGCCCGGCCCCACCGGCAGTGATGAGCTGATCATGGATGCAATCGCGAAGACCTACCGCTATTTGGAAGATGGTGAAGGCTAAGTGCTTCTACCGACTAAGATCGCAAAGGCTGTGTGATATGATTTTCGACAATTGGAAGTGGCCAAACAAGTCCGTCGCGGGGTTTACCCGGCTAGCGGCGGTGTTGTGGGTGTTTGGGTTAACCGCCTGTTCCAACGCGGACGTCAAAGACCTCGAGCAATTCGTCGAGGAAACGCGAGCGGCCCAAAAGGGACGTATCGATCCCCTGCCACAGTTTAAGCCTTTTGAGACGTTCGTCTATTCGGCCGTGACCATGCGCGCCCCCTTTGTGCCATGGCGCGATGAAACCGCCGAGTCGAACCGCAGCAATAGGACAGCTTCCGGCCCCCAGCCGGACTTCAATCGCCGCAAGGAGCTGCTGGAAAAGTTTCCTTTGGATAGCCTGCGCATGGTAGGAACACTCGCGCGGGAGGATGGCCAGTGGGCAATTGTGCAAGCGCCCGATGGGATGGTCTATCGCGTCAAGGAAGGCAATTATCTCGGCCAAAATCACGGCAAGATTTTGAAGCTGGGAGAACAAAAATTAGAAGTTTTGGAATTGGTGCCAGACGGGCTGGGAGGCTGGCAGGAACGCCAGGCTTCGCTAGCTTTGCAAGAATGATCCCACAAGAGGGGGCCGTATGAAATTGAACAGTCAAAAGTTAACGACGATACAGGGACGGACGGTACGAGAACGTCTCGGTATTGCCATGGTGTTGATGTGTGCCTGGCTGATGGGCGCTAGCGTTCCCGCGGTCGCGCAGAGTAACGCGCTTACCGACATCGGTTTCGCCAGCCTGCCCGGCAATCGGGTGCAGGTCAAGCTGACGCTGTCCGACTCGGCGCCCGATCCGTTGAGCTTCACCATAGACAATCCCGCGCGTATCGCGCTCGATTTCCAAGGTGTCGCCAACCAGCTGCAGCGCAAGACTCAAACCATCGGTGTGGGCGCCGCCGCCAGCGTCAGCGCGGTCGAATCCAAGGGTCGAACCCGCGTTGTGCTGAACCTGGTCAAACTGGTGCCCTACCAGACGCGAGTCGAGGGCAATGACGTTATTATCACGCTCGAGAGCCCGACCGTCGCCACCGCCGAGGCCCCGGTTGTGACATCGAAAGATCACGCCATTACCAACGTCGATTTCCGTCGCGGCAAAAAAGGCGAAGGCCGCGTGATCGTGACCATGTCCGACAGCTCCGGCCTGGTCGATGTCGCTCAGGAAGGCTCCAAACTTGTCATCAACTTTGTCGACACCAAATTGCCGGAAGGTCTGGCCCAGCGACTGGATGTGCTCGACTTTGCAACGCCGGTTAATCTGATCGATACCAGCGCGCGTGGCAACAACGTGCGGATGGAAGTAAACACCACCGGTGGCATGGAGCATCTGGCTTATCAGAGCGAAAACGTCTTTACGCTGGAAGTCAAACCCATCACCAAGGAAGAACAGAAGAAAGCCGAGAAAGAGAAATTCGGCTATACCGGCGAGAAGCTCTCGCTCAATTTCCAAAACATCGAAGTTCGGGCCGTGTTGCAATTGATCGCCGATTTCACGGGCTTGAACCTGGTGGCCAGCGACACCGTTGGCGGCAACGTCACTCTTCGGTTGAAGAACGTTCCCTGGGATCAAGCCTTGGATATCGTGCTCAAGACCAAGGGCTTGGACATGCGCCAAATGGGCAACGTCATCTTGGTTGCACCGGCGGAAGAAATCGCCGCCCGCGAGAAGCAAGAGCTGGAGGCCGCAAAGCAGATCCAGGAGCTCGAACCCTTGCGCACGGAACTGATCCAGATTAACTACGCCAAGGCGTCTGATATATCGGCTCTTCTAAAAGCGCAGGAGTCCAGTTTGTTGACCGAGCGCGGCAGCGTGACCGTCGACGAGCGCACCAACACCCTGCTGGTGCTG
Organism: Pseudomonadota bacterium; assembly: GCA_021821045.1. Taxonomy (GTDB): domain Bacteria; phylum Pseudomonadota; class Gammaproteobacteria; order JAADHS01; family JAADHS01; genus JAKACW01. Next base: position 26,229 of record JAKACW010000002.1, on the reverse strand, counting down.
GAAACCGACCGTAAACTGGGCGAAATTCGCGCCTTGATTTCCAGCTTGGACGTTGCGATCAAGCAGGTGCTCATCGAGTCTAGAATCGTCATTGCCAACAGCGGATTTTCCAAGGACCTTGGCGTGCGTTTCGGCGCCGGCGCGTGGCATGACCGCAACGACGGCGGTGTGTCGATGGTCACCGGCAGCTTGAACGACTTCGCGACCTACACGCAGGGAGAAGAACGCCCGATCAGCGACACGTTGAACGTGAACTTGCCGATCGTCTCGCCGGCAGGCCAAGTCGGTGTCGGCATACTTGGCTCGGATTTCCTTGTGTCGCTGGAACTGGCGGCCATGCAGTCCGAAGGCAACGGCGAAGTGATTTCCAATCCCCGCGTCGTCACGGCCAATCAACGTGAAGCGACCATCGAGCAGGGCGTGGAAATTCCCTATCAGGAAGCGTCTTCGAGCGGCGCGACGTCGGTGTCGTTCAAGAAGGCGGTGCTCAGTCTGAAGGTCAAGCCCCAGATAACGCCCGATGACCGGGTCATCATGGATCTGGTCATCAACAAGGACAGTGTCGGCGAAGAGTTGCTGGGACAGCCCAGCATCGATACCCGAGAGATCAACACTCAAGTCCTGGTGAACAACGGTGACACGGTGGTCTTGGGCGGTATCTTCGAACAAAGCCGCAGCAACGGCACGACCAAAGTACCGTTCTTGGGCGATCTACCTGTACTGGGACGACTGTTCCGCAGCGACGTAAAAACCGACGACAAGGAAGAGCTTTTGGTCTTCATAACACCGAAGATCCTGAAGGAATCCTTGAGCGCCCGTTAAGTCTCCGTCGAGATCCAACCAAAGCGGCTTCCCTCGGGAAGCCGCTTTTTTTTGTCACGCCTGGCCAGGGCCCGGTAAACTGTGGGTGTGACCAGCGAAGAATCCACTACCTCAAGCGTGTTTCTTGTCGGCCCCATGGGGGCGGGCAAGACGACAATAGGGCGCCAATTGGCTCGCGAGCTGGGCTACGAGTTTATCGATAGCGACCATGAGATCGAAGTCCGGACCGGCGCGACCATTCCGCTGATTTTCGATGTCGAGGGCGAGGAAGGCTTTCGGCGCCGCGAATCGGCGGCGATTGACGACCTAACCCGCCGCTCTGGAATTGTCTTGGCCACTGGCGGCGGCGCCGTGCTGCGCGAGGAGAATCGCCGTTGTTTGCGCGAGCGGGGCGCGGTGGTATACCTTTACGCGTCGCTCGACACTCTGTTCGCGCGCACTGCCAAGGATCGCAACCGACCATTGCTGCAAACCGAGGACCCGCGGGCGAGGCTGGCGGAGTTGATGGCGCAGCGGGATCCGCTTTACCGTGACGTGGCGACCTGGGTGGTCGACACCGGTGCCAAGACCGTTCGCGAGACGGTAAAGGTCATCGTCGAGTTGATGGGCAAGAAGGCAGCGCGCGGCAGGAATAGTTGAACACGAACGGTTTGGAATCGCGGAATGATCCGCTCCCACAGGGGCGCTCGAAATTGTTGTGGGAGCGGATTATTCCGCGATGACAGAGACTCGGCCGGATAATTGCGGATGACATCGACACTGAAATACACCCTTAACGTCGACCTCGGCGATCGCAGCTACCCGATTTACATCGGGCAAGGGTTGTTGTTCGACGAGCAATACTTCGCGCCCCACATCGCCGGCAAGCAAGTCATGATCGTGACCAACGATGTGGTGGCGCCCCTCTACCTCAACGCCTGTCGCGCTTCCCTGTCCCGCTTCAGTATCCAGGAAGTGATCCTTCCCGACGGCGAGAAGTACAAAACCCTCGATGTCATGAACCGGATCTTCGATGCCCTGCTGCAGAAGCGCTTCGATCGGCGGGCTACGCTCGTGGCGCTGGGAGGTGGCGTGATCGGCGACATCACCGGCTTTGCCGCCGCCTGTTATCAACGGGGCGTGCCATTCATCCAAGTGCCCACCACGTTGCTGTCCCAGGTGGATTCGTCCGTCGGCGGCAAAACCGGGGTCAACCATCCGCTGGGCAAGAACATGATCGGCGCGTTCTATCAGCCGCAGTGCGTCATCGCCGATACCTCGACTTTGGCGACGCTGCATGATCGCGAACTCAGCGCCGGCATCGCGGAGATCATTAAGTACGGCTTGATCTGCGACCCGGAGTTTTTCGTTTGGCTCGAGAAAAACGTTTCATTGCTTATGAAGCGGGATCCGCAGGCCCTCGCCTATGCTATCGAGCGCTCCTGCCGCAACAAGGCCGAAGTGGTCGCCAGCGATGAACGGGAAACCGGCATACGCGCCACCCTCAATCTCGGCCACACCTTCGGCCACGCCATCGAAACCGGCATGGGTTACGGCGTTTGGCTGCATGGCGAGGCGGTGGGCGCGGGCATGATGATGGCGGCGCGCATGTCCCAACATCTGGGCTGGCTCGACGAACAAAGCGTGGAGCGGCTGGGCAGCCTGTTGCACGCGGCCAAGCTTCCCCTGGTCGCGCCGAGTGCCATGGACGTCGAGCAGTTCTTATCCCTGATGCAGGTGGATAAAAAGGTGCAAGACGGCGCGTTGCGTCTAGTATTGTTAAAAGGCATCGGCCACGCCGTGATTACGGCAGATTACGATCAAGCGACGCTGCGGGAAGTCATCGAATCCTGCCGCGGGTAATTCTATGACAAGTTCGACCCACTATTGGTATACCCCCAACCGGGAGAGCGAGCGCCTCGCGCCCTTCGCGACGCGCGAATCCGCCTCCCGCGGCCGACGCTTCTCCGAGTCCCATCCCGGCTACCGCGGCGAGTACCAGCGCGACCGCGACCGCATTGTTCACTCTGCAGCGTTTCGGCGGCTGGAGTACAAGACCCAGGTCTTCGTCAATCACGAAGGCGACATGTTCCGCACCCGTCTGACCCACTCCATCGAGGTCGCGCAAATCGCCCGTTCGATTGCCCGCGTGCTGGGGCTGAACGAAGATCTCACTGAGGCCATCACCCTCGCTCACGACTTGGGCCACACGCCGTTCGGCCACGCCGGTCAAGACGCGCTCAACGATTGCATGAAAAACTACGGCGGGTTCGAGCATAACTTTCAATCCCTGCGAGTCGTGGACGAATTGGAAGAACGCTACGCCGAGTTCGCCGGATTGAACCTGACATTCGAAACCCGCGAGGGCATCCTAAAGCATTGCTCACGGGAACGGGCCGCCGCGCTGGGCGAATTGGGCGAGCGATTTTTGAAGCACGGCCAGCCGACGTTGGAGGCCCAACTGGCCAATGTCGCCGATGAAATTGCCTACAACAACCACGACGTGGACGATGGGCTGCGGGCGGGACTCATCAGCATCGAGCAACTGTGCGAAGTCGATTTGTTCTCCAGCCAGTATGAACTCGTTAAGGAAGCCTATCCCCAGCTCAGCGAGCGGCGCAGCATTCATGAAGTCGTGCGCCGCATGATCAACCAGCAGGTCACCGATTTGATCGAGTCGACCCATCAGCGGCTCGAAGAAAAGACACCGGATAGCGTCGATGCGGTGCGGGCCCTCGGCGACCGCCTGGTCGGATTCAGCGAAGGCATGCAGCACAAGCACCATGCCTTGAAATCTTTTCTGCGCCTCAATCTCTATCAACACTACCGCGTGCGGCGGATGACGGCGAAGGCGGGGCGGATTCTGGCGGCGCTGTTCGTGGCGTTTTTCGACGATCCCCGCCTGCTGCCGCCGGAAACCCAGGAAAAGATGCGGCGCAAGGAGGCCCGCGCCGGCGAGTCCGGGCGGGCGCGCGCGGTGGCGGACTATATCGCCGGAATGACCGATCGGTATGCGATCCGGGAGTATGAACGGGTTTACAACCCCGCTCATCTGACCTAAACATTTTTGATGCCATGCGAATATACATGCAGATTCCGGCTGTGGATGACAAACCGCCGCGTTACTATCAACTGGTGCTACAGCCCGATCTCCTTGGCGGCTGGACGGTGATTCGCGAATGGGGCAACCAAGGTTCTTCGGGGCGGATGAAAAAGGAGTTCTTCGATAGCCAAGAGAAGGCGCTGGCTGCCATCGAAGCCGCGCGCGATGCGCAAATGGAGCGCGGTTACCGTGTCGTGTTCATGGAAGGAATGCGCCCCGGCGGGTGACGGCAAGATCGCGGAATGGCCCGCTCCCACCGCGAGTTTGGTGAATCAGGCAAAGGTTCCTAAGGAATCAGCAGCATGGAAGCAGACCGCTCCGCAGAGCCCAACAATCATCCCGACGACGACTCCCGCAAGATCTTTTTCTACGGCGAGCCGCAGCGGTTGCAATGCCTGAATTTCTTGTTGCACCTAGCTCCCTATAGCAACGAAACGTTGCTCATTACCGGCGGCATTGGCAGCGGCAAGACGGTCATCCTACGGCAATTCATCCAGAAGGGTGGCGACGCTTGGCGGACCTGCTACATGGCCGGCGAGACGCTTGCCGGCGTCAATGATCTACTTCACGCGTTGGAAGCTCGTTTTTCCATTCGCCCCCTTGAAGGCGCCGCCCGCACCGAACAAATCCAAGTTCTGGTGGAAGAGTTTCAGGCGGTGCAAAAGCGCAATCAGCGGGTGGTGCTGATCGTCGATGATGCGCACAAAGCATCCGCCGACGCGCTCGCATTCCTTGATCAACTGCAGGAGGGTTTGCACCGCGCCGGCGACGGCGTCAGCCTCGTTCTGACCGGCGACGCGCCGTTTGCTTCCCATCCGGAAGTTGAGAACCTGCGCGCCCGCGGCATGCACGCCTTTGAACTCACGTCCCTATCGCTGGAAGAAACGGAGAACTATCTACGCAACTTCCTGCGCAAGAACGGCATGCCCACTGACACCTTGAGCAGCGGCGAGATGAAGCGCATCTACAAAGAGGCCAAGGGAAATTTCGGCATGACGTTTTCATTGGCCCGCAGCGCCATCGGCAAAGGGCGTCATCGCGTGCTGGTCACCGATGCGGAGAAACCCGAAACCGCTCCGCTCGCCGCGCCCGAGCACCAGCGCGATATCGTCGTTCCCCGCTCGCGTTACCTTGTTCCACTACTCCTGCTTTTGGCGTTTGCGCTGGTGGTGGCCAACCAGTTTGGCAGCTTGCCGCTCCCGGATTGGCTGTCCACAGCGGAGAGGCCCGTGGTGCCCGAAGCGCCGCCGCCGGTGGTCGAGGAGGCGCCGTCCCTGCACGCTCTCGAAGAAGAATATGCCCCCGTTACCCAGCCGGGTCCGCCGGAGGCGGTGACCGACGTCTTCGATCGACTGGCGCTGGAGGATCAGACGACAGAGGCCGAGCCGTCGGAAGAGCTGGAAGTACCCCCGACGCCGCCCATCGAGGAAGGGGTCGAAGTCGCGCCGCCCGAACCCGAGGAACCGGCGCAGCCCACTGCTCCGCCGGTCGCAGTGCCGCCTCCCCCGTCCGCAGGCGCCGTGATCGCGCCCATCGCACCACCGATTCCGCTGCCTGAACCGCCGAAGCAGGCCGCGCCAACCCCCGAACCTGTCGCGCCAGAGGCGCCCAAAGCGCCTGAAGCCGGGACATCCACACTGCCCCCGCCGACAGCGGAACCCGGCCCCGCCGCGCCGGCCGAACCGTCGCCCGTCCCTGTCGGCCCGCGGGACGAAACCTGGCTTCTGACCCAGGATGAAAAGAAATACACGTTGCAGATCATGGCGTTGAATAGCGATAAGGTTTTTCGGAACATGCTGGCCAAAGTCGAGGATCCGCGCGTGTTTGCTATCTACCGCTTGGTGCGCAACGGCAAGGTGCTCTATGCGCTGGTCTACGGGGTATTCGATTCCGTTGCCGCTGCCCAAGCCGCCGCCGCCGAGCTGCCTAAAAGTTTCGGCAAAGTCTCACCGCTGCCGAAGCGGCTGCGCGACATTCACAAGGACATCCGCGCGGTTCCGAAGTAACCCCCCTTGCAGTCGCTCGGCTTCTTATGTGGAGTCACCTCGCGCCGGGCGATACGCAGGCTACTCAAACGTCTCTCCCAAGCAGGCGCTTAATGCTGCGTTTGACGTCGCGAAGCCGTTGGCGGACAGTCGTGGGTTTGGAAGGTCTGGGGAGCGGCGGCCACTGCACCGGGATGAGGTGCATGTCGAGCACGTGGCCATGGGGTCGCGGAGTTGCCGTCGCGCCCGCCCATGCAATGAGCGTCTCTTCGGCCGGCCACTCGTAGTCGTCGAACCAGGTCCAGCATCCCGCTTCCTGATAAAGGGCGGTGAGTGAGCGCCCCAGCGCGGGGTCGGTAGGCAATGTGACGACGTCTGAACTCAGCTGCGTGACGTATTGAGCCATCAGGCCGCTGCTTTTGTTGCTGGCGTAGTTTGAGAACCACAGCCGGAATCCAATTTCATCCTGTAGGGAGGCGACAGCCCGAAAAACCTGCACATGTTCTTCGTTTCCATACTCCCCCCAGGGATTGTGAGTGAACACGTTCTTGGAACCCACAAGAAGGCTTCTCAGCTTGTCGACGAGCAGTCGGTGATTGGCTTCATAACGTTTCGCGGCGAAACCCTTCATGGCATTGCGCGTGTGGCGTACCGCGACGCCGTAGTCACGTATTTCAGGTTGCGGCCAGCTCGCGCCTTCAAATACCTCGGATTCCACCAGGCGCAGGGTATGCAATTGTTTGTACGGCAATCCGGCCACAGCAGTATTGCGGCCCTGGGTAAGCGCCGGCTTTGAGGGAACATCGTGGTACACCAAAATCACTTGGTCAACGCGCATCAGGATGGAGCTGAACCAAAGGACTTCGTCATCGGGATGCGCGGCCACGATGGCGGAATGATCCAGCAGATCTTCGATTGGGACGGCGGGACGGTTCACCTCTGTCATCCTTGCAAGAGCGAAAAATCGGTTTAGCAAGAGTAGACAGCCTTGCACAGTGGGTCAACGACTTGAAAATTGTCGCCGACAATATTGGTCGGCCCGACTAACGGGCGGTGCCGGGTTCCCGCCGAGTAAAGCCTTGCAGGGAGCGGCAATCGTTGATTGATTGGATGCGTCCGGGCAAAATGCTCACCGGCGACATATGTTAAGCCGACACGTTGCTCAACTACGACCGCCCATTTACCGATATTATCGAGGTTCGGGTCGCCCGTTCACGGGGAACTGCTGTCCACGGACGGGTGTTTGTGGTTGCCGCATGTTCCCTATTTGGTGTGGCGACCCCACGAGCGACGGGTTCAAACGGTTCGGCCGCGATAGGCTGCACCCCCACTTTTCCACAGCGGGTGTGCTCAGGGAGAATAATTGATGAATTCGTTACTGCGACGTCTGTCATCGGATGTTTCGCGTAAGTTGAAAAAAGCCCCCTTGCTGCGTGACTGGTATACGAATCGCCAGTTTCGAGTTGAGCGTGCCCTGCTAAAGGGACAATCACCCGCTGTCTCGTCTCGACCGAGCGTGCTTCATTTCTCAATGAACAAAGCGGCGACGCAGTACACCAAACGCATCATGATCCGCTGCGGCCAAGAAAACGACCTTGTGCCGGTGCGCATGAGCGACTATGCATGGGTCAAGGAGTTTCCCTACCTTTTTACGTTGTCTGCAGAGGACGTGAAGCAGTATCTGCATATTTTTCGTCCCCACGGTTATCTTTACTCCGTTTTTGGCGGCTTGGTTGAAGGCATTCCAAATATTGAGGCATATCGTACCGTACTCATGATTCGAGATCCGCGGGATGCGCTGGTTTCCGGTTATCACTCATACAGTAAGAGCCACGCGGTACCGCAGGCAAAAGACAAGGCCGATGAGTTTTTGGCATTTAGGGAGCGGATAAGCAATCAGTCTTTGGATGATTACGTGATGGATGTGAGTGCCAACGCCAAATGGCGGATGCAGCAGTATCTCGATCTTAAGCGGTCCCATCCCGGAGTATGCGTGATGAAGTACGAAGACATGATCGCGGATTTCGAACCTTGGCTGGATGCCATATTGAATTACTGCGGGTGGCAAATCAGTGCCGAACTAAGAGACAGCTTAGTGGCGGAAGCGAAGAAAAGTCGAAGCAAGAAAGACGAGGACGTGACCAAACATCGCCGTCAGGTTACGCCGGGCGAACACAAGCGCAAGCTCCAGAGTTCGACTGTGCAGTATCTGGACGAATGCTTCGCCGATATTCTGCAGGGTTTCGGGTATAAGTGATGTTGGAGAGTCTTCTATGAGTAACGCATCGGAATCCGGCGTCGAAGCTGCTGAGACGCCCGCGGCCCGCCTCTCCGTTATTGCCGGCGACCTATTCCGTGGCGGTCCACTGCTTTTGCGCACGTTGCAGCGATATCGACCTTTCATTTGTCCCTTTGAAGATCTGGTGTCCGCGGTACCCCGCGGCGCCACGATCCTGGATATCGGCTGTGGCGGGGGGTTGTTTCTGGGGTTGCTCGCTGCGGAGGGTCGAATTTCGTCTGGCCTCGGCTTCGACAGTTCTCGGCCCGCGATCGCCGTAGCGCAGCAAATGGCGCGCCTCCTCGCGGATAAACGCGGCGAGGCGACGCTCGAATTCAGATGTCTCAGCGTACAGGATCCGATGCCGGAGGGTTCTTTTGACGTAGTCTCCATCATCGATGTGATGCATCACGTTCCACTCGCGGCGCGCAAGACGGTATTTCAGGAAGCTGTTTCGCGGCTTAAGCCCAACGGAATCTTGCTCTACAAAGACGTGGTCGAAGTGCCGCTATGGAGATCATGGGCGAACAAGCTTCACGATCTGATTCTGGCGCGGCAATGGATTCACAATATACCCGTAGCAGATGTCGAGAAATGGGCCAAGGAATTGCACCTAACGACGCTCGACAGTCGAACAATCAACCGATACTGGTACGGGCATGAACTGCGAGTTTTTGCGCGCACGGGTTGACGCGTGACCATCGAGGGTGTGCTGGACATGAGATGGTTGTTACTCTCGCTGACGGTCGGCTGCAATATCTGTTCGAACGTGCTGCTGAAAGCAGCGTCGCTAAGGGGTGGTGCCCCAGGGTTTGCGGAACTGCTCCCTTGGCGCAATCCCCAGTTGTTCTTCGGATTCCTCTTTGCGGGGGCGACATTACTGTTATACATGTTGACGTTGCGCAAGTTTGAGCTCAGCGTGGCCTATCCTGTCGTCACCAGTTTGGCCCTGCTTGGGATTTTCCTCAGTTCCTGGATGTTCTTTGGGGAAGACATGCGAATGGTGAAGCTGCTGGGCGCCGCCCTGATCGTGGTGGGCGTGGTGCTTCTGTTTGCTTCGCCGGATAAGGCGGCCTGATTGATTTGCTAGACCAGACCGCGTTCCAGTTTGTCGCGATACCAATCAACCGTACGGCTTAACCCTTCACGTAAATCCACCTGCGCGCGCCAGCCAATGCGTCGAAAGCTCTCGTCCGCATTGGCTGCACGCACTTGCTCCATCGGCCGTTCCGCAACTGAACCGAACGTGGGTTTGAGATTCGGGTTAATCAATTTGAAGAGTTCCTCCGCCACGATGCGCACGCTATGGAGGCGACCAGTGCCGATATCAACGGTGCTGCCTTCCGCGCCCGGTGCGACCGCGGCCGCAAGATAGCCTTCCACGACATCGTCCACATAGATCCAGTCAACTTCGCGCACCCCGCTCGACAGCTGCGGATGCTCCCCCTTGAGTAACGCGAGCGTCACGTAGGGGATCAACTTTTTCAGATCTTTCTGCCCCGGCCCATAGACCATAAAGACCCTCATATTAATTATGGGAGAATTGAAGAGCGCGTGAAACATGCGTCCATATGTCGCGGCCGCAAACTTCGAGGCGGCGTAGGGTGAGCTGGGCACAGGCCAATCCGGGCCCACGTTGGGCTCTTCGAGCGAACCAGTGAGCAGGATGCGCTCACAGCCGTGCTCTGTCGCAGCCGTAAGCAGGTTCACGGTCGAATGCAGATTGCTGTGGAAAAGGGGCAGCACCAGTTCGAGCGCACGGGCACCAACGGGTGTGCTCGCGAGGTGAAAGATCAGGTCCGGCTTCACGTCAGCGAGCATGGCGCGGACTGAGTCAATCTGCTCCAACGGGCATTGCCACCAACGAGTGACATATTCATCGGCCGGTTGTGACTGGCGCGAGACGCCATGCACTTGTGCGCCCAGCTGGGCTAAGCGGCGGGCCAGCGCCGATCCAATGAAGCCGCTTGCTCCCGTCACGAGCGCCCGCTTGCCGGAGAAACTGAGTTCAGTTGTCATGTGCCTTCCTGAATCTGGTGTGAAACGCCTCAATTTGAGTGGCATCCCATAATGCCATAGCCTTTAAGCATCTTGGGCGTCGCTGATCACCCCCGATCGCAATTTCGCCGGTTCCATAGAAGGGAACCGCCGTTCCGCCCCGGAGCCATGAGGCATAGATATTCCCTCAGCTTTCAGACGTTTGCCGCGCGGCCCGGGCATATGGCCGGGATGGCCCGGACATTGCCCCCCAAAGGCTGTCTGAGTATACTGGGTACCCTTTTGGCCTTGACAAATTGGGCCCGCGCTTGCGCGCGTATAACGAGAACGTGGTTTTTAAACACTTAAGAATTGGTTGATCTCCGTGGACCGTGTAGACAAACTCACTGCTGCCGGGTTGTACCACCCGTCATTTGAAAAGGACAGCTGCGGCTTTGGGCTCATCGCACACATGGATGGCGCCGACAGTCACTGGCTGGTGCGCACTGCTATCAACTCTCTCGCCCGTCTGACCCATCGCGGCGCCGTCGCCGCCGACGGCAAGACCGGAGACGGTTGCGGGCTGTTGATGAAAAAGCCCGACGCTTTTTTCCGCGCCGTGGCGCAGGACTTAGGGATTAAGGTCGACGAGAGCTACGCGGTCGGCATGGTTTTCCTCAATCGTGACGAGCGCATCGCCGCCGCGTCACGCGAACGTCTTACAAAAGAGTTACGCGAACAAGGTCTCACTGTCGCCGGCTGGCGCAAAGTGCCAACCGACTCCAAAGCTTGCGGCGAAGAAGCGCTCAAGACGCTCCCGACCATCGAGCAAGTTTTCGTCAACGCCGGTGCGGGAATGGACGAGGTCGCCTTCGAACGCCGCCTGTTCATCGCGCGCCGCCGCGCCGAAAAGCTGGTTGGCGCCAACGATCCGATGTTTTACGTGCCGAGCCTGTCCAGTCATGTGGTGTCGTACAAAGGCTTGGTCATGCCGGCCAACTTGCCGGTGTTTTACACTGACTTAAACGACGAGCGGTTATCGTCAGGCATCGTGGTCTTTCATCAGCGGTTTTCTACCAATACCTGGCCCGAATGGCGCCTCGCCCAGCCGTTCCGTTATCTCGCCCACAACGGCGAAATCAACACCGTACAGGGCAATCGCAACTGGGCGTTGGCGCGCAGTTATACGTTCTCCTCGCCGTTGATTCCCAACATGGAAGACATCCGCCCGCTGGTCTCCACGACGGGTTCGGATTCCTGCACCTTGGACAACATGCTCGAGGTGCTGCTGGCCGGCGGCGTCGATCTGTTCCGCGCCATGCGTTTACTGGTTCCGCCGGCGTGGCAGAACATCGAAACCATGGACCCCGATCTGCGTGCATTCTACGAATTCAGTTCCATGCACATGGAGCCGTGGGACGGCCCGGCGGGTTTGGTCATGACCGACGGCCGCTACGCCGCCTGCGCCATGGACCGCAATGGCCTGCGCCCCGCGCGCTATGTGGTGACGCGGCAAGACGTGGCGCGCAAAGGCAACGGTGTCTATTCCGGTTGCGTGATCATTCTCGCCTCCGAAACCGGCGTGTTCGATTATGCCCCCGAGTCGGTGGTCGCCAAGGGACGCCTCAAGCCCGGGCAGATGATCGCGGCCGACACCGCGCTCGGCGAATTGCTGTTACCCGCTGATATCGACAACGATCTGAAAAGCCGACACCCGTATCGCCAGTGGGTCAGGGATAACGTTCGCTATCTGTGCGAGGATTTGAACGGCGAGGTGCTCACGTCCGATCCCATGGGCGATGACACCATCAACGTTTATCAAAAGCAGTTTCAAATCACGTTCGAAGAGCGCGATCAGATTATTCGCGTGTTGGGTAAAGCGGGCCAAGAGGCTGTCGGTTCCATGGGCGATGACACGCCGATGGCGGTGCTGTCGCGCAACGTGCGCTCGGTGTTCGATTACTTTCGTCAGCAGTTCGCGCAGGTTACCAACCCGCCCATCGATCCGCTGCGCGAAGCCATCGTCATGTCGCTGGAAACCTGCCTTGGGCGGGAGAAGAATCTATTCGAAGAAAGCGCCGAGCACGCCAAGCGCTTGCTGATCGATTCGCCGGTGTTGTCGGAACGCTTAATGCGCGAGCTGCGCAATTGCCCGGACCCGGCTTACGCGGTGCACGAACTCGACCTCAATTATCCGGTGTCGATGAACCTCAAACAGGCGATCACCCGTCTGTGCGATGACGCAGTGAAAGCCGTGCGCGGCGGCAAGGTCGTCTTGGTGTTGAGCGATAAGCACATCGCCAAGGACAAACTGCCCATTCACGCCGCGCTGGCCATCGGCGCCGTGCATCAGCGGTTGATTAACGAAGGCCTGCGCTGCGATTCCAACATCGTGGTCGAAACCGGCACCGCGCGCGATCCTCATCACTTTGCGGTGCTCATCGGTTATGGCGCGACGGCGGTTTATCCCTATCTCGCCTATCAGGCCATGGAACACATGCGCCGTACCGGCGAGATCACCGGCTTTACCAGCGAAAAACTGGTGGCCAATTATCGCAAGGGCATCGCCAAGGGCCTGTATAAAATCATGTCGAAAATGGGCATCGCCACGGTTGCGAGTTACCGCGGCGCCCAATTGTTCGAAATTATCGGCTTGGCCCGCGAGGTGGTGGATCTGTGCTTTCCCAATACCACCAGCCGCATCGAAGGCGCCAACTTCGAGGACTTGGAAAACGACGCTAAAGAACTCGCCGCGCAAGCGTGGGTGCCGCGCAAGCAGATCAACCAGGGCGGTTTGCTCAAGTACATTCACGGCGGCGAATATCACGCTTACAACCCGGACGTGGTCGGTTCTCTACGCAAGGCCGTCGAGTCAGGCGATTACAGCGACTACACCGTGTTTGCGAAACTGGTGAACGACCGACCCGTCGCGACCATTCGCGATCTGTTGAAACTGCGCAGCGACGTGAAGCCCGTTCCGCTCAATGAAGTGGAGCCGGTGGAGTCCATCACCAAGCGGTTCGACACGGCCGCCATGTCGCTGGGCGCGCTATCACCCGAAGCCCACGAAGCGCTGGCCATCGCCATGAACGAACTGGGCGGTCGCTCCAATTCCGGTGAAGGCGGCGAAGACCCGGTGCGCTATCGCACCAATAAAGTGTCGAAGATCAAACAAGTCGCCTCCGGCCGCTTTGGCGTGACGCCCGAATACTTGGTCAATGCCGAAGTGCTGCAGATCAAAATCGCTCAAGGCGCCAAGCCGGGCGAGGGCGGTCAGTTGCCAGGCGACAAGGTCAACGATTTGATCGCGCGATTGCGTTACGCCAAACCGGGCGTGGCGTTGATCTCGCCGCCGCCGCACCACGACATCTATTCCATCGAGGACTTGGCGCAGTTGATCTTCGACTTGAAACAGGTCAACCCCGGAGCGCTGGTGTCCGTGAAGCTGGTATCCGAACCCGGTGTCGGCACCATCGCCGCCGGTGTGGCCAAAGCCTATGCTGATCTGATTACCATCGCCGGGTACGACGGCGGTACGGGCGCCAGTCCGCTCACTTCGGTGAAGTACGCCGGCAGCCCGTGGGAATTGGGCTTGACGGAAACGCACCAGATTCTGCGCGCCAACAATCTGCGCGAGAAAGTTCGACTGCAAACGGACGGTGGCTTGAAGACCGGTCTCGACGTCATCAAAGCCGGCATTCTCGGCGCCGAGAGTTTCGGCTTCGGCACCGGGCCGATGATCGCGCTGGGCTGCAAGTATTTGCGCATTTGCCATCTCAACAACTGCGCCACGGGCGTTGCGACACAGAACGACACCCTACGCCGCGTTTACTTCAAGGGCCTGCCGGAGTTCGTGAAGAATTACTTCCGCTTCGTCGCTCAGGAAGTGCGCGAGTTGATGGCGAGCCTCGGTGTGCGCAAGTTCGACGAGCTGATTGGTCGTACCGATCTATTAGAAGTGCTCGAGGGCCAGACGCCCAAGCAAAAGCGCCTCAACCTGGCGCCCATCGTGTCGGAATACGGTGTGCCGCAAAACGCGCCGCAATATTGCATCACGCCGCACAACGAATCCTTCGACAAGGGTGAGCTGGCCGAACAGATGGTGCGCGATTGTTTAACCGCTATCGAGAAGAAAAAAGGCGGCACGTTCTCCTACGAAGTGAAGAACGTCAATCGTTCCATCGGCGCGCGATTGTCGGGCGAGATCGCTCGGCGTCACGGCAACAAGGGCATGGAAGATGCGCCCATCACGCTGAAGCTGCGCGGCTCCGCCGGGCAGAGTTTCGGCGTATGGAACGCGGGCGGTTTGAACTTGGTGCTCGAAGGCGACGCCAACGATTACGTCGGCAAAGGCATGGCGGGCGGCAAAATCGTGATTTATCCGCCGGCTCAGAGCAGCTTCGCCAGCCAAGAAAGCACCATTATCGGCAACACCTGTCTTTACGGCGCGACGGGCGGCAAGTTGTTTGCCTCGGGTCTGGCCGGCGAACGATTCGGCGTGCGCAATTCCGGCGCGCTGGCCGTTGTCGAAGGCATCGGCGACCATGGCTGCGAATACATGACCGCGGGCGTAATCGTGGTGCTGGGCGAGACGGGCATTAACTTCGGCGCTGGCATGACGGGCGGCTTCAGTTACGTGCTCGACCTGGACAACAGCTTCGTCGATCGCTACAACCACGAGCTGGTGGACATTCACCGCATCGTGCCGGAAGCCATGAGCGGCCACCAAGATTACCTCCAAGGTTTGATCAACGAGTTTGTCGCAGAGACGGCGAGCCGCTGGGGACAAACCATTCTGGATGAATTCGATCGCTACGTCGGTCGTTTCTGGCTGGTCAAGCCCAAGGCTGCGGCTTTGGAAACCTTGTTGGAAACGCTCAAAGACGCGGCATAGCGATGACGGGATAAAGTGGGTATGGCAGCGCAAAAGTTTTTCGAGTTCCTCGACGTTCCACGCAAAGATCCGGCCAAGTTGCCGGTGGAAATTCGCGTGGAGGGTTACAAAGAGATTTACGGCCAGTTCGATCCGGCGACGGCGCAATCACAAGCGTCGCGTTGCTTGGCCTGCGGCAATCCGTATTGCGAGTGGAAGTGCCCGGTGCACAACTACATTCCCAATTGGTTGAAGCTGATCGCCGAGGGCAATATCAAAGAAGCGGCGGAGATGTCCCACCGCACCAACTCGCTGCCGGAAGTGTGCGGCCGCGTTTGCCCGCAAGATCGGCTGTGCGAAGGCGCCTGCACCCTCAACGACGGCTACGGCGCGGTAACCATCGGCGCCATCGAAAAGTACATCACCGAAGAAGCGGTCAAGCTGGGCTGGAAGCCCGATATGTCCAAGGTCGTGAAGACGGACAAGCGGGTGGCGGTGATCGGCGCCGGTCCGGCGGGCTTAGGCTGCGCGGATATCCTGGTGCGCAACGGCGTGACGCCCGTAGTATTCGACCGTTATCCAGAGATCGGCGGCCTGCTGACCTTCGGCATCCCCGAGTTCAAGCTGGAAAAGTGGGTGGTGCAGCGCCGGCGCAGGATGATGGAAGAGATGGGCATCGAGTTCCGACTCAACACCGAGATCGGCAAGGACATCTCGTTTCAAAAGCTCGTCGATGAATTCGACGCGGTGTTCCTCGGCATGGGCACCTACACCTATATGAAGGGCGGCTTCCCGGGCGAGGATCTGCCGGGCGTTTACGACGCGCTGCCATTTTTGATTTCCAACGTCAACCGTTGCCTGGGTTTCGAGAAAGATCCCAAGGACTTCATCGACATGAAAGGCAAGCGCGTGGTCGTGCTCGGCGGCGGCGATACCGCCATGGACTGCAACCGCACCAGCATTCGCCAGCACGCGGCCAGCGTCACCTGCGCCTATCGCCGCGACGAAGAAAACATGCCCGGCTCCAAGCGCGAAGTGGCCAACGCCAAGGAAGAGGGCGTGAAGTTTTTGTGGAATCGCCAACCGGTGGAGATCGTCGGCAACAATAAAGTGGAAGGCGTTAAAGTCGTTACCACTGCGCTTGGCAAACCCGATGCCCGCGGCCGGCGCAGTCCGGAAGTCGTGCCCGGTTCGGAAGAGATCATTCCCGCCGATCGCGTCATCATGGCGTTCGGATTCCGGCCCAACCCGCAACCGTGGTTCACGCAATTCGGCATCAACGTCGACGAGCGCGGCCGCGTTGTCGCGCCGGCTAACGGCCAGTACAAATATCAAACCACCAACGAGAAAGTATTCGCCGGCGGCGACATGGTTCGCGGCTCCGATCTGGTCGTCACCGCGGTGTACGAAGGCCGCGAAGCCGCCCAGGGCATCCTCGACTATCTGAAGATATAACCATGACAACAGCACTCAAGAACGACCGTTTTCTCCGCGCATTGCTGCGCGAACCCGTGGATTGCACGCCCATTTGGATCATGCGCCAGGCGGGGCGCTATCTGCCCGAATACCGCGCCACCCGGGAAAAGGCCGGTTCGTTCATGAACCTGTGCACCAACCCGGAGCTGGCGTGCGAAGTAACGCTGCAGCCGCTGGAGCGCTTCGCGCTGGACGCGGCGATTTTGTTTTCGGACATTCTCACCATCCCCGATGCCATGGGGCTGGGATTGTACTTTTCCGAAGGCGAGGGCCCGCGCTTCAAGAAAACCGTCTCCTCGGAGGCGGACATCAGAGCGCTGCCGGTGCCCGATCCGGAGAAAGAGTTGAAGTACGTCATGGACGCCGTGCGCCTGATCCGCCGCGAACTCAACGGCCGCGTGCCGCTGATCGGCTTCTCCGGCAGCCCGTGGACCTTGGCGACGTATATGGTCGAAGGCGGCTCCAGCAAAGAGTTTGCGAAGGTGAAAGGGCTGATGTTCGACAGTCCCGAGCTGATGCACCGCTTGCTCGGCACCATCGCAAAATCCGTGACCAGTTATCTCAACGCGCAGATCGCCGCCGGCGCGCAAGCCGTGATGATCTTCGACACCTGGGGCGGTTCGCTCACGCCGCGGGATTACCGAGCGTTTTCATTGAACTACATGCGCGAGATCGTCGCCGGCCTTAAACGCGAAGCGGATGGCCGCAAAGTGCCGGTGATTCTGTTCACCAAAGGCGGCGGCGCATGGATCGAAGACATCGCCGATTCACATTGCGACGCCGTCGGCTTGGATTGGACCGTCGACATCGGCGAAGCGCGCAACCGCGTCGGCGCCAAAGTCGCGCTGCAAGGGAACATGGACCCGGCGGTGTTGTACGCCAAGCCGGAGCGCATCTACGAAGAAGTGCGCACCATCCTCAACAGCTACGGCAAAGGCCCCGGCCACGTGTTCAACCTCGGTCACGGCATTCACCAGCACATCGACCCGGACAACGTCGCCGTGCTGGTCGACGCGGTGCATGAGTTGAGCGAGCCGTTGCATAGTTAGCGAGGGGAACTGCCATGGGCGTTAAAGAAATTCTGGAGAAGGCGCTAGAACTGAAACCCCAAGATAGGCTTACCGTTGTCGAGGGACTTCTGAAGAGCCTCGACGAACCGAACAAATCATTAGACGATATTTGGCTCGAAGAAGCCGAAAAGCGCCTTAAGGCTTATCGGGACGGAAAACTAAAAGGTGTCCCGATGGAAGAGGTCTTCGCCGAAGATTAACCAGTGCGCGTTTTCTTTTCCGAATATGCTCAGTTCGAGTTGAACGACGCGACAGCGTACTACGAACTCGAGTTCGAAGGCCTCGGCAGGCGATTTCGACAAGAAGTGGCGCTTGCGGTAGAACGAATAACAAAAAATCCCGAAGCATGGGCGGTCGAGCGGGGCACTGTTCGCAAGTG
This sequence comes from Pseudomonadota bacterium, assembly GCA_021821045.1. Lineage (GTDB taxonomy): Bacteria > Pseudomonadota > Gammaproteobacteria > JAADHS01 > JAADHS01 > JAKACW01. Next base: position 8,287 of record JAKACW010000002.1, on the reverse strand, counting down.
CTTGTTGCACAAGTTCCCGTACAAGGTTCTGTATTCAATAGAAACTGATCACATTTTTGTTATTGCGATCGCGCACCAACATAGAAGACCCGACTACTGGGCCGAGCAGATTGGGCGAAAGTAAGCCGAGGGAGATTTCCAAATGTCCATATTCGAAGACGAACGCTTTCTTCCACTCAAAGAGATGGAATCGTTCACGGATGACATGATGAATCGGTTGTTCGCGTTTCAGGAGAAGAAGCATCCGGCCTGGGATAACAACGCGCCGTTCGAAGAGCGCATCGCCGGCTTGCCGCTGCACTATTTGGTGTTCAGCAATCCCGATCGCGACCCGGCTAAGTTCGGCCCGACGGTCGCGCCGTTTTATCCGCTGCGCGAGGAGCTGCGGGTGTTCGCTCACTGCGCCCGCCAAGTCGCGAAGGATTCCGTGGTGCTCGACGTCAATCCGGGCAACGGATTCATCGGTACCCTGCTCGCTCGCGAAGGCGTTAGCGTCATCGGCGCCCGCGACCCGGCGGCGAAGCGCAATCAGATCGAAAACTTTTACGACCCGGCGTTTTACCAAATGCGCGAGTTCGCCCTCGAGCAAGTCGACTTCAACTTCGACGTGGCCTTCTGCGCCTGGATGCCATCGGGCGTCAACCAAACGCCGCTGATCGTCAAACACAAGCCCAAGCTGATCATCTACGTCTTCACCGATCACGCCGACGACAAAGGCACCCGCGTGAACGGCACCAATGATGCGTTTACCAACCTACCCGCCAACTACAGCATGATCGCCGAGTGGGACATCACCCGGCCGAAAGACCTCTTCCGCGAAGTGTGGCCCGACCTTACCGGCAGCCCGGAAGAAATGCGCATCACCAAAATCTTCGCCGACGAGCCGTATCAAAACATCGACATCAGCTCGATCCAACGCGCCACGCCCTACTCGTGGGAAGAAGAACTCAAGATGGCCGCGCTGGCATTGGAAGCGAAAGAGATTCTGCGCAAGCAAGGTTTTTCGGTTTAGGTACCTGCTGTTGTGGGAGCGGTTTCCTACCGCGATTCCTTGTTGACTTGCCAACCGATTGGCGGGACGCGCACCGGTTTTGATACAATTCATTCGAAATTCCCCCGGGATATCGTGCCGTGACGAAGGTCGAAACGATCGCGCAAGAAGTCGAGAAGCTCTCCAGGGACGAACTTCGCGAATTTAGTCGCTGGTTCTGGGAGTTTGATGACCAAGCCTGGGACGTGCAGATAAAGGCCGACGCCGAGGCAGGAAGACTCAATTCGATTGCCGAAAAAGCGCTTGCCACAATTCGGCATAGGGTCGGAAGAGTGACGTGAGTCCGACTGTATTCAGAGAAAAAGGCTATCGCTTCTTCTTCTTCTCGCGCGAGGAGTCACGAATGCATGTTCACGTCTATTGCGGCGACGGCGAAGCAAAATTCTGGCTGGAGCCGCACATCGAACTGGCCAACAATTTTCGTCTTTCGCGAACCCAGCTCAAGGAGATCGAGCAAATTATCGAGGCACATCACGATGAGTTCAAATGCGCTTGGAAACAGCACTTCCCCGGTTGAAGTCACCCATATCTCAAACCATGGCGTCTGGCTATTGGCGGATGGACACGAGCTGTTTATGTCCTATGAAGACTTCCCGTGGTTCAAGGACGTGTCAGTGGGGAAGATCTTGAATGTCGAGGAACCCTCTCCCGGGCATTACTACTGGCCTGATCTGGATGTCGATCTGACCGACGAGATCATCGCGCATCCCGAGCGTTTTCCGCTCAAAGCAAAGTAGTTCCTGCCGTACCCATCTCGCCCCATTCCCTCAGTGGAATTTTTCTTTTTGCCCTCCGCGCTTTTTTCGCCTATTCTCCAAAAAGTTGAGTCATTAAACCCTGTCGTGCGACGTGAGTGGTACGGCAATGGCGGTAGCGTGGCTGAATTCGGGTAAGCCATACACAGCGCGCGGTTCTTCGACCCGCCAATCATCGCCGGCCAATTTATCCAACGGACTCTGCACACCGCGCCCGCCGCGGTTCAGCACATGGGTGTAAATCATCGTCGTCGACACATCGACGTGACCCAACAACTCCTGCACCGTGCGGATGTCGTAGCCGGCTTCGAGCAGATGGGTGGCGAAGCTGTGGCGGAGGGTGTGGAGGGAAATCTTCTTGGAGATCTTCGCGCTCAGTCGCGCTTTTTGCAGCGCCTTCTGCAGGCCTTGCTCATAGACATGATGGCGGCGAACCTTCTTGGAACGCGGATCCACTGCCAATCGGCCACTGGCGAAAACATACTGCCAACCCCAGTCTTTGCTGGCATTGGGAAACTTCTTCTCCAGCGCATTGGGAAGAAAGACATCGCCATACCCTGCCGCAAGGTCCTCCTCATGCTGGCGGTGGCGCGCTGAAAGATGGGCCTTGAGCGGCTCGACCAGGCTTTGCGGCAGCGGAACGACACGGTCCTTCTCGCCCTTACCATCGCGTACGAGGATCTGTTTGTATCCGAAATCGACATCCTTAACGCGCAGGCGGACACACTCCATCATGCGCATGCCTGTGCCGTACAACAACCGACCCATCAAGCCCGACAGGCCGTGCATATGATCGAGCAAGCGATTGACTTCGTTCTGTGTGAGACACACCGGCAAATGCTGCGGCCGATTAGCCCGCGACAACTCCTCCAATTTACCAAGAGGTCGGCCCATGACATCGCGAAAAAAGAACACAATGGCCGAAAGCGCCTGGTTCTGGGTGCTGGCCGAGACGTTGCGGTCTACGGCGAGGTATTGCAGAAACGAATGAACGTCTTCGGTGGAAATGTCGTGGGGCAACTTCGATTTGCAGTGCCCCAGCAGACGGTCCAACCAGCCGGCATAGGCTTGCTCCGTTCTGATCGACATGTTGCGGCGGCGAATCTCGCGGATCAGCGCATCGGCGGCCTCGGCGCGCAACCGCTTTGCGGTTTCTTTCGGCGGCAACGGAGACGAAGGTGTGGATTGTTCCGCCCGAACGGCGCGGTAGCTCTCTCGCGCCAGCGTTGGATGGCTAACCGACAACGAACGCGCCGAATTACGCCAATGCGCCCAGTCGATTTGCGTCAACCACGACGCGCCGACGACGCTGTACAACGTGTGAACGGAATCGACGAGGCGGGAAAACTGCCAATCTTCCACGTTGGGCAGCCGGCCAATCTGATTGAAGTACTTCACGACATCATCGGGCGTGTGTTCGGCAAAAGGCTTGTCGCCAAGCGATTCGAGATACCGTTCGGCGCGAATAACCCGCCACCGCAGCTCCTTCTCCTTCATGCCTTGCTGACTGAGACGGGAGATGAATTGATTCCAATTGACTGTGGCGCTTAGTTTTTTCCGTGGATCGTTCTCGCCGCTGGCCATGTGACGGTCCTTTTCGTTATTATGTATTTTCAATATTTTACTATACTATTTTTTATTTCAGCTACACCTACTAAAAAGATTAGTCAGTGACGAGTACTAAAATGTTATTTCTTTTTCCCGTCTAAATGACTGTTAGGTTAAAAACACCATGTGCAACGCCGCAACGAGCACTTTTATCCGCGAACTGTCTCTGATTAGAGATGATACATTTGCGACTGCTCGAGCGTATTTTACATACAAAGCAATACATGCGTTCGGCGCCGAAAGTAAAGAGAATTATCATGTTTTGAATCGGCACAGCATATTTTGGAACATCACTCTGTACTCGCTGCAAAACACCTTTTTCACCTGTTTAGGTCGCATATTCGATCAAAAGTCGCCGCATGGTATCGACACGCTTGTCCGAACCGCTCAAGAGAATCCCGGGATGTTTTCTACCAAGGCGCTTTCTGAACGAAGGAAAGGTAATTTTCGAACTGAGGCAGAGTTGAACGAGTATGTGGGCAAAGCTTACGTTCCAACCGCCGCCGATTTTCGAGCTTTGCGTAAAGAAGTTGCTGCGAAAAGAAAAATATTCGAAGAAAAATATAGAGACATACGGCACAAAGTATTCGCACACAAGGAAGTCGTCGAAGACGACGAACGAAGGGCGCTGTTCTCGAAAACGAATATTGGAGAGTTTGAGGAACTTATGGAGTTCCTTTTTAACTTGGAAGCCGCAATGCAAAGCCTGCTCGACAACGGAGATGATCCGTCACTTGCAGCCCATCGCTGGACATTTTTCGAAGACGTCAAGCGGGAAGCGAAAGATGATTTGCGCGCCATGCTTCAAGGTGAAAAAAAGGAATAACCTAACCAGTAGCTGCAGCGGACCCGTGAGACTACGCGGCTTTTTGCGCCTGTCGCTTCGCGCCATTGTTGCGCAAAAACCCGCTCCGCTCACGGTCCGCTGAGCACGGCGTTAGCGCTTAGCACGAAAGCGTAGCGGTGGTAGTGTCGGCAAACGAATCGGAGGGGCCCGCCAAGAAAAGTAGCCTTGGCAGCGAATTAGCGCCGGACCCCGAATGCGGATGAGTTTGCAAGCACCAATACGTCGCAACAACCATTTGGTGCAGTGGGTTAGAATCGTTCCGAGAATCCGGAGCAGTACGCAAGCACGGCTTTGTCGCAATGCGGGGAGCTGGGGAAACAGAAATCGGCAATCGTTTCAGGGCATGTTTTGAAAGGTCAGCGGAGCATCCAAATGGGAAGTGGCAAATCATGCGCTAACAAGTTGCTGCACCGGACCCGTGAGTCTACGCGGGTTTTTGTGCTGGCGCTGCGCGCCATCTTCGCACAAAAACCCGCTCCGCTCACGGTCCGGTGAGCACGGCGTTGGGCGCTTTCAATACTCCGGACGAATCTGCGTCCGAGGTGAATTGTGGATAAACTGAGTCCGGCGCGTCGTGGTTGGTTGATGAGCCGTGTTCGGTCGAAGGATACGATCCCAGAACTGGCCGTCCGCCATTTGGTTTTCGGTATGGGGTACCGCTATCGGTTGCACGACAAGAAGTTGCCGGGCAAACCTGATCTAGTCTTCGCGGGGCGTCGCAAAGTACTATTCGTTAACGGGTGTTTTTGGCATGGCCACGAGGCTTGTCGGTATGCCAGACTGCCGAAAACCCACGTAAAATTCTGGCGAGCAAAAGTTAAACGTAACCGGGCAAGGGATCGGGAGATTATTGCCAAATTGGAAGCTGACGGTTGGAGGGTTTTGACCGTTTGGCAGTGTGAGTTGAAGGATCTCGAAACATTGACGGAAAAAATATATGCCTTCCTTGAAGACAAGTAGTAAGCGACGCCCGATTGGCGTCGATCTTTTTGCCGGGGCCGGAGGCCTATCCTTGGGTTTTGAGCAGGCTGGTTTCGATATCGCGGCTGCCATCGAAATCGATCCGATCCATTGCGCGACGCATGAGTACAACTTTCCATATTCGAAAGCAATTTGCGCGAGTGTCGTGGACGTAACTGGCGAGGACATTCGTCGGAGAGCGGCTATAGGCGATACCGATATCGACGCCGTATTTGGCGGTGCGCCTTGCCAAGGGTTTTCGCTTATCGGGAAACGCGCCCTCGACGATCCACGCAATCAGTTGGTGTTCCACTATGTGCGTATCGTAAAAGAGCTCAAGCCGAAGTATTTTGTCTTCGAAAACGTCAAAGGACTAACGCTTGGGAAGCATTCCGAGTTTCTGGACGAACTTGTCGCAGCGTTGGATGGAGCCGGATACGACGTTGTGCTCCCGCACCAAGTGCTCAACGCCGCAAATTTTGGTGTTCCACAAGATCGCCACCGTCTGTTCCTGATGGGCGCGCGGCGCGGTTTGGCGCTCCCACGTTACCCGGATCCCTTGACCGAGCGCATCACTGTATGGGAAGCGATCGGAGACCTCCCGGACGCAGATTCCTTCCGGGAGCTCGAGCAGTCTGACTCGGTTCGCGCCACATGGGTCACCGAATCTAGCTATGCCAGAAGATTGCGCAACCTTGATCCCGATCCAGACGACATTGGTTACCGGCGAAAATTCGACAAGGATCTTCTTACATCAAGTCTTCGCACCGAACACACGCCGATTTCTAAAGGCCGTTTTATGGAGACGGCGCACGGTAAAACAGAGCCGGTCAGCCGTTTTCGCAAACTTCCTCCAAACGGATTGTGCAATACCTTGCGCGCGGGAACAGACAGCGCGCGTGGCGCTTTCACGTCGCCACGCCCTATTCACCCATTTCTTCCCCGCGTCATTACCGTGCGCGAAGCGGCGCGATTGCATTCATACCCCGACTGGTTCCGCTTCCATTCGACTAAATGGCACGGATTCCGGCAAATTGGCAATAGCGTCCCGCCGCTCTTGGCGCGCGCTGTTGCGCGCGAGATTGGGCGAGCACTAGACGTTAAGCCTCCGAAGCCGAGGGCAGTTCTATGCCCAGGAGACCCCGAGCTGCTGACGTTCGATATGGGCGACGCCGCTCGATACTTCCAGGTGCCACGTGACACCATCGCTCAGCGCCTGAGAAAGAAAGATCCAAAACAACGCGACTTCTGGGACCGCGCATATGCCTAGGCAGCGGAGCGTACGTCAGCCGAATCGGTATCAGGCGATCATCGCAACCGTTTTCGAGCACCATCACCAACCGGGCATAACAGAGTTCGAGTTCACGCGCGATGAGTTTGAAGCGATCGCGAGGACGCTCGGGATCAAGTTACCCAAAAATGTCGGCGATGTGATCTATTCGTTTCGTTATCGAAACGAATTGCCAGATACTATCCGAGCCACCGCAGTCGGCGGCTTGGAGTGGATTATCGAAGGCGCAGGTCGCGCACGCTATCGATTCAAGCAGGTGCGGTTGAATCGTATCCTTCCGCGCGAAGAGCTGCTGACCATAAAAGTCCCAGATGCGACCCCAGAGATCATCGGCGCATACGCGCTCAGCGACGAGCAGTCCTTGTTGGCTAAGGTGCGCTACAACCGTCTGGTGGACGTATTTTTGGGAATCACAGCGTTTTCACTGCAGAACCACCTCAGGACGACTGTGCAAAAGGTCGGACAGATTGAGATCGATGAAATATACGTTGGTATCGACCGGCACGGCAGGCAGTTCGTCGTTCCGGTCCAAGCGAAGGGTGGGAGCGACAAACACGGCGTTGTTCAAACTCAACAGGACGTGATGTGCTGTGCGGAAAAATTTCCGGACCTTATTTGTCGGGCAGTATCGGCGCAGTTCATGAGTGAAGAACGGATCGCCATGTTTGAACTCACCGTTCAGGACGGCGACATCCGGGTTGTCGAAGAAAAGCACTACCAACTTGTTCCGGCATCGAGTATATCCTCAGACGATTTGCAGCAGTACGCATTGCGCGGTCCCAAATAGCGCGCCCAACAATGCGCTGCAACCGACTCGGAGGACGCTGCGCGCCTCCTCGCGGCTGAGCGCAGGCGTTATGTGTAGAATCCAGCTACCCGATCGTCTCAAAACCCTCTGTGCCGAGGTCAAGCAACTTTCCGGAAGAGAAGTCATATGGAAAGAGGATGCTGATGTGGCGGGGTTGATGGGGTCGGCGATCGACCATGACGGAAACCCGACTATCTCATACCAAAACTTTTCGGAGGCGGGTGCCGCGGAAGAGTTGATGCACCTAAAATACCAACTCAAGGGTTTCGCCGGTCTAAAACAAAAAAAGGGGTCAGTGAATCGTCGAGCACAACAGGCTGCCACGATGCTACAGAACAGCGCCCACCATTTTCTGTTTTACCCACTCCTGGAGGAATGGGGTTATAACCCACGTCAAGCCGAAGCACACTCGACTCGACGACAGGCGAAGGCGATTGAAGAGAACTTCGCGCAGACAACCGTTACCGATTCTTTCAAGGCGTTTTGCGCAATGTTGTATGTGCGAAGCTTACTCGATGCAATGGACGAAGCCTTGGTCGGAGAAGTTTCCGAATTTCTCGAAAATAGAGTGCCGGAAGCGCTCTCGATGGGTAAGAAAGTTAGCGAAACTATTCGAAACGAGCTGGGTTCAAGCGCCGCCGGCTATAGGGCTACATTGGACAAATGTCTGAAGCTCATGAAGCTCGAAGGTTCCTATGAGACAAACGATCCACAAGCAACGTAAAGAACCACATAACAAGTCGTTGCATCGGACGCGTGAAACTCCGGGCCTTTTGTGCGCCGCGCTTCGCGCGCTTTTCGCACAAAACGCCCTCCGTTTCACGCGCCGCTGAACGCCGCGTTGAGGCTGTAGAAAAACTTCATTCGGGCCTATAATTCTCGATAAATCGGCACTGTCGAACGCCACATCGACCCCTCAGCCAAAAACGAGAGTGAAACGATGGCCCGCTACAAACACTACGATACC
>JAKACW010000001.1:91207-116005 GCA_021821045.1 Pseudomonadota bacterium | reverse complement strand
TGGCTGGCCCGCCCCCGTTGTCGGTGGGCGGCGGCCGTCGAATCGGTGGTGGCGTTGCCGTTGGTATTGCCGCCGACGGTGCTTGGCTTCTACATGTTGGTGGCGTTGGGACCCAATGGCCCTCTAGGCGGCACGCTGGAAGCGCTCGGCTGGCATCACCTGGCGTTTACCTTCCAAGGTTTGGTGCTCGCGTCCATGCTTTACTCGTTGCCCTTCATGGTGCAGCCGTTGAAAGATGCTTTCGCCGGCGTGGGCGTCCACGTAACCGAGGCCGCGGCCACCTTGCGTGCGGGGCCGTGGGACAGTTTTTTTACCGTGGTCGTGCCGCTGGCACGGCGCGGCTTCCTCACCGCCTTGACCCTGACGTTCGCCCACACCGTAGGCGAGTTCGGCGTGGTATTGATGGTGGGCGGCAACATCCCCGGCGAGACGCGGGTGCTTTCCATCGCCATCTACGATCATGCCGAAGCCATGGACTACGCCAGTGCACACCTGTTGTCCGGCGGCTTGTTGGCGGCGTCGTTCTTGTTGTTGCTCGTGGTCTATATTTTCAACCGACGTCATCCGGTTACTCGCCCATGACGATCGACGCAAGGTTCGATCTCGCGTACCCGGGTTTTCGGCTGGATGTGGACCTCCAATTGCCGGCGCGCGGGGTGACGGCGTTGTTTGGTTCTTCCGGATCGGGCAAGACCACCCTGCTGCGCCTCATCGCGGGACTGGAGCGTGCCGCGGGTGGACGCCTGCGGATCAACGATGAGACCTGGCAGGACGACTCATTCTTCATGCCGGCCCATCAGCGACCGCTGGGTTATGTGTTTCAAGACGCGCGCTTGTTCCCGCACTTGAGCGTGCGTGGCAATCTGGAATATGGCCGCAAGCGGGCCGCCGCGGGGATGGATCGCAACGCGCTGAATCATGCCGTCGAACTGCTGGGCATCGATCATCTGCTGGATCGCGTGCCCGATCGTTTGTCGGGCGGGGAGCGGCAGCGGGTTGCCATCGCCCGCGCTCTCGCGACGACTCCGCGGCTTCTGCTCATGGATGAGCCTTTGGCGGCGCTGGACGTTAAGCGCAAGCGCGAGATCATGCCGTATTTGGAGCGGCTGCATGACGAGCTGGCGATACCGCTGCTCTACGTCAGCCATGCGCCGGACGAAGTGGCGCGCTTCGCGGATCATCTAGTGGTGTTGGACAACGGTCGGGTGTTGGCCAACGGGCCGTTGGGCGCTACGCTGGCGCGCTTGGATTTGCCGATTTCTCTCGGTGAAGACGCGGGCGTTGTCATCGATGCAACGGTCGGCGCGGTGGATGAGCCATGGCACTTGATGCGAGTGGATTTTCCCGGCGGCAGTTTCTGGGCGCGAGACCACGGCTTGCCGCTGGCTCGCAAGGTGCGTGTGCGCGTGCTCGCGCGGGACGTCAGTCTTGCAAAAGAACAACCGGGACGAACCAGCATACAAAATGTGCTGCAGGGCCATGTCGACGCCATTGGCGACGACGATCACCCCGGCTCGGTCATTGTGCGCATCCAAGTGGGCGGCGTCATGCTGTTGGCAAAGCTGACTAAGCGCGCCGCCACAACGTTAGACATTGCGGCCGGCCAGCCGGTGTGGGTTCAGGTCAAGTCCGTGGCGCTGCTCGAATAAACGAACGACGAATCAGCGCAGCAATAGTACCGGCACGCTGGCCTGACGGATAACACTGGTGGTGGTGCTGCCAACCAGAAACCGCTTTGGTGACGTACGGGAACAAATAGATGATCGCCAAACCGCCCGCGGTCAACGCATAAACATGCCAAGTGACGCCGGGCGTGGCGGGGTTGAGTTCCGGCAATTGCGCCATAAAAATGAGTATCGCCAGCGCATTGACGAAACCGGTCACCACCGAGCGCGACACGAAACGCATCAGCGAGCCCAGCTTCAAGTAGCCGGCGATGATTTGGATAACGCCGGTCAGCCGCGTGGCAGCCAACAAGTATTGCAGGCCGTGCTCTTTTACCAGGGTGATCATCAACAGGGCCATGGCGCCGGTGGCGGCGGAAATCATGCCGGGACGGCCGCCGACGAAAGCAATCACCATCGTGATACAGATGATCTTCGCGGTGGCGTGGGGCACCGCATTGGCGGCGGCGGGCGAGTGGGCGGGCTTTTCTAAGGAGGCGGGCGCGTTTCTCGCCGGCTTCTCGCTGGCGTCGACGCATTTTCGCGATGCCAGGGGACTACGCTGGGTCATGTCGGTCAGGATGCGCTGGGTTTGACCACCTTGGTGGGCATTGTCACCATCGCGATGTCCACATACATGATCATCTACTCCCAGCCTATTTACGAGCGGCTGGCGTCTGTGCTCGGCGTGTTCGAGCGGCGGCAGCCGTACCGCGAGTTGTCGGTCGAGCATCAACCGCCATCGGCCGATCAGCCCCAGCTCATCGTTTTTGGGCTGGGGCGTTATGGACGGCGGTTACTGGAACAGTTGCAGGAGCGGGGGTTGCGCGTACTGGGCGTGGACTTCGATCCCGAGCTGGTGCGCATCATGCAGCGGCACAAACTGCCGGTGCGTTTCGGCGATGCGGAAGATCCGGCGTTTATCGAATCGCTGCCGCTGGCGGGCGCCGCGTGGGTGGTGACGACACTGCCGGAGCCGCATGTCAATAGCTCGCTGCTTGCGGCTCTGAAAGCAGAGGGAATCACCGGCAAAGTCGCGGGCGTCGTGCGCGATGAATCCGTCGGAAGCGCCCTGGCCGAGGCCGGCGCGGATCGGATCATGAATCCGTTTCAGGATGGCGCGGACCATGCTGCGGAGAGTTTCGCGCTGGAAATTGAAACGAAGGCATAAAGAAAGAAGGCCGCCTTGCGGCGGCCTTCGCTGACATCGCAATTACTTCTTGCGATTGGTGATGACCATGGTCTTGTCGTTGCCCGTCGAGGAGTGCTGCACATTGACGTACAGGCTGTGCGGGTCCTTGCCGAAGTAAATGCCAGTGCCTTCGGCGCCGTTGTCCTTCAGCGAGCCGAACAGATGAACGCCGTCGCTTGCGCCATCGCCATTGTGATCGGGCTCTGCGACCCAAATGTCGCTGGGGACGTTGTCTTCGACGATCCACAGTTTACCGTCCGGACCGTTAGCCAGGTTGTCCGGGCTGCGGAATCCGGTGATGCCGTCGTTGCGGCTCTCTACAGGAGCATTCAGGCCGGCGCGAACGAAGTTTTGCACGGTTGGCTTGCCGCCTAGGCTGATAGACAGCACGCGTGCTTCGCTGGTGATGGCGACGTACATCGTGCTGCCGATTCGCTCCAGATCCTCGGGGCGGCCATAGCCGGTCGCGCCGACGTTGGCCGCGGCGGTGCGGGCGTCGACTTGTGCCAGGGTCATGTCGAGTGCGATCCACTCGGCTGGACCGGTGCGATCAGCATTGCTGCTATCGTCGATCTTGAGTGCGTAAAGCTGGCCGGAGCTGAGGTCGCCGTAGGTCGTGGGCACGAACTTAAAGATGGCGCCCGGGCTGGTTTCGTCGATTACATATACATTGCCTTCGCTATCGAACTCAATGCCTTCGTGGGATACCGAGCCGAGCATCGGACGGACTTTGACCCACTCGGCTTTCGCCGGATCGTGCTTGTCAAGTTTCATCTCATAGACCAAGCCGCGGATCGCAGCCGGGTGATCCGGATCGGTGAACAGTGCGCTGCCGGTCTCTTCGGCGAACAGGACGGTGCCCCACGGCGACCAGACGATACCATCCAGAGCTTCCCAGTCGAGGCGTTGCTGCACGAGTTCCGCTTCGCCAGTTTCGAGGTCCACAACGGAGACGGCGCCGCCGGTGTAGGCGCTCAAGTTGCTCGAGCTAGGACGCACTTCGTGAGTGCGATACATGTAGCGGCCAGCATGTTTTCCGGTTTCGTTCACCGTATTCATGTCATTCCAGTCGGAGCCGGTGTAGATGTTCAGGTTGCTCTCGTCGGACACGATGCTTTGGGTATAGCCCTGGGGAATGACCCATGGCTGGTTCGAGAGAATAGTCGGATCCGTCGTGAGCTCTGCGTACGCCGATCCAGCGATGGGATCGAACGCCATCGGACCATTTACGGTAGAGCCGGCATAGGCGGTGGACGAAAGCGCGGCACACACCGCGGCAATGAGGGCTTTCTTCTGCATCTGAAACTCCTTGTTGATTGCAATCGAAGAACGGGACGATCGCCGAACGCACGATGCGCTGTTGGCGTCGGGGCAAAGTGTGGGGACGCGAGGTTGCAGTCGTATGACGTATTGATTGCGCTTTTGTGACAAGTGCAGCGCCCAAATCGCGGGCCAACACCCCGTAGGAGCGGCCATGGCCGCGAAAGGGTATGCCGCGAAAGGGTATGCCGCGAAGATCTTTTCGCGAGCATGCTCGCTCCTACAGCCATCTAATCCCGTAGGAGCGGCCATGGCCGCGAAAAGGCGTGGCCGCGAAAACCCTGTGGCCGCAAAAAGCCATGGCCGCGAACCCAAATTCCGGGGTGTCTTACCTCAACCCCATGCAATTGGCGTAATACGTCACCGTGCCCGGCCAGTCGGAGAAGATGCCCAGAACGCCGACATCCTTGGCCAGAACGTCGAGGGTTTCCATGGTGTCGCCCTCGTTGTTGAGGGCCGCTTGCGTCGTTTGGTGGTACCAACCGCCGTCGCCGTCGGCCAGAATGCCGGAGCGCTCGAGCGTCCAGGTAATGATGTCCAGGCCCGCGGCTTCGGCATTCATGGCGTATTCAGAGGGAATGATCTTGTTGTTGCCATCCAGCGCCAACAAGGCCCACATGGGCGGGGCGACGATGTTCACGCCGTCGTTGGCGTAGCCTTGCAGTTCGGTGAAGTTTGGCAGGTCCGCTACGGAATCCGCATCGTCGAGGAACACTGCTTGCTTGCCGAATGCCGGTTCGTTGTTGATCCAGTAAATCACATCGTTGTAGTCAAACGATTGGGCCCATACCTTGGAGGCCGGAACGCCGGCGGCTTTGTACTCGTCGATCATCTTCTGGGCATAGTCTTGCTGGCTGAAGCCGGCGAACGGCATGGGTACGCTGGCGCTCTTCAACTCCGGAGTCATCTTCGCCCCAAGGGATTTAAATAGCTCGATACTTTCCTCGTGAGTCAACAGCGTTCCGCTGCTCGGGCCGGAGTAGAGGTCGGTGCGGAAGTTGGCCGTGCCGCCGAGATACTCCGCTGCGGTTTGCGCGCGCGGGTTGGAGGCGTCCATTTTTCCGCGCAGCGTCTTGAACTCGGCAACCGTGATGTCGCTGGTGCAGCACTGGGCGCTGGCCGGGGTAATCACGTTGCCATTGGCATCGAGGACAGCGGGCTGGAAGGGCTGAGAGCACTTTGCCGCAAGAGGCGTGGCGAGAATGTTCGTGGTCGTGTGCAAATCGCACTGCGAGTGACGGCAGACCAGTTCCTTGTCCTTGGTGAACGTCACGTCGCACTCCAGGATGCCCGCGCCCATGCGCGCGCCGGCCTCGTACGACTCCTTTGTATGCTCCGGGAATTGCAGCGGGGCGCCGCGATGGCCGATGGAAAAGTCCGTTTTCTTGAAGGGGCCGTTGGCGCAACTTTCCAGTTTTGTCTTGAGCGGACCGGCATCCATGTCGTCCACCAGAAAATAGGGCCGTGGTCCGACTTGCACGTTCATGCCCTTGTTATAGTTGGGGCCGGACTCGGCGCCCTTTGGGGCGGCGCACACGGCCAGCGGCAGCGCAAGCACCGCAGCTGCGGCGATCGACAGAATCTTTCTTTCCATGACTGACTCCTGAGTTGAGGTTAAGTATTTTTGCGTGAGCCCATCCCGCGGCTCGCCCGCCACCATACGAGAGGATTGTTGCGGGCATGTGCAGCTTTTGTGACAGCGCGAAGAAAAGCGCGCCCGCCGAGTCACGGTCGAGCACTGCAACGTGACTCAGGCGGGGGCGGTTATAGCGAACAGCGGACTATTTGGTCTTGAACTTACGACGACCCGGTGCGAACGGTTCCAACTCCTGGGTGGAGATCGTGTTGCCATCGATATCCTTGTGGCTCACGGTCATCACCGCGGTGCGGCCGTCGATATCCACCTGGCCGAAAAACTGCAATCCGGCAAGGGGCGAGTAGTTCGGCGCGGGCGGAGCCTTTTGAAACACAACCTCCGGTCCGAAGGTGTTGTCCAGGCTGTTGGGGCCAAAGCTGCCCGCATTCAACGGACCGCTGACGAATTCCCAAAATGGCTCGAAATCCTGGTATTGAGCTTTGTCCGGATCGTAGTAGTGCGTGGCGCAATAGTGAACGTCCGCGGTGAACCACACCACGTTCTGCACTCGATTGCGTTTGATGAAGCTCAACAGATCCGCGATTTCGAACTCTCGTCCAAGTACGGGGCCGTCGCCGTTGGCCAGATTCTCGAAGCGCGGGCGACCTTGGTCATCGGTTCCGTCGCCGACGTTCAGACCGATCGGCATATCGGAGGCGATCACTTTCCACACGGCCTTCGACTCGTTTAGCTTCTGCTTCAACCAAGCCCGTTGTTCCACGCCGAGAAACACGGTGTCCTCACCCGGCGTTTCCTGCCGGTTGTAACTGTTGGCGGCGCGGTAGCTCCGCATGTCGATCACAAATACGTCGAGGAGGGGACCGTAGGGAATGTGACGGTAGACGCGCTCGCTTTCCTCCACGCCGGTGTAGCGCAGGGGTGCATACTCGAGAAACGCGCGGCCGCCCCTGGCGATCAGCAACGGAACGTTTTTTTCGGTATAGCGGCTGTCGCCGGACAGATCTTTCGAGTCGGACCAATTGTTGACGACTTCGTGATCGTCCCATTGCCAGATTTGGGGTACTTCGGCATTGAAGCGGCGGACGTTCTCGTCAAGAAGATTGTATTTGTAGCGGCCGCGAAACTCCGCCAGGGTCTCTGCGACCTTGGCCACTTCGGGGGTCACGATGTTGCGCCAGATCTCGCCATTTTCCGCCACGACTTGCTCGCGAATGGGGCCGTCGGCGTAAATCGTGTCGCCGCAATGAATGAAGAAATCGGGGCCTGTGCGGCGCATGGCTTCGTAAATTTTCATGCCGCCGAAGTCAGGGTTGATACCCCAGCCTTGGCCGGCGGTATCGCCCGACCAAAGAAAGCGGATGTCGCGCGCATGCTCGGGCGCGGTGCGGAACGACCCGGCCAGCGGCATACTCAGGATGCGATCGTTGCTCAAATCCTCGAACATCACGCGGACGTGGATCTGTTGGTTGCGCGGCAATCCGGTGAGATCGAGGCGTGCCGTAAAGTCGGTGTTTTCCAAGGCGTACGGACCACGGATGCGAACGGGATTGGAAAAGCCTGGATCGGTGTCGTATTCGATATGCATGCGGGCGGGGCGATCCGATCGGCTCCAAATGAGCGCACGGTCGGCGCCCACGTCGCCGATCTGGATGCCTTGCGCGAGCTGCGGTCGCGCGCTGTCGGGAATTATGATCGCTGGCGCCGCGGACGCCGAGGTCGAACGCAGCATCGCCGGCGGCAACGCCGTCGCGCCGAGCAAGAGCCCCGATGACTTCAAAAACTTTCGACGTGAATCGTCGTGTTGACTGGACATGGATACTTCCTCCGTGAAGTGAGCTGAACTGGGAAAAGGCAAACTAGGCGATGTGCGTTGCAGTTCGGTGAATGTTTTGTGGCGGTTTCGTGACTCCGTTGTCACGATAGCTTCATGATCTGTGCGTATGGTGCGTGAATACCACGCCCCTCGTATCAGAAGGAACTGATTATGTGCGAGCGCTACTCCAACCGTTCTTTGTTCCACATTGCTACTTTGGTGCTTTCGGTCGCGGCTGTGCCGGCGCAGGCTCAGCCAACCAATTTTTTCATCTCGGAATACATCGAGGGATCGAGCTTCAACAAGGCGATCGAGATATACAACGGCACCGGCGCGACCGTGGATTTGGCCTCTGGAGGGTATTCGCTCGAGCTATACTCGAATGGTGCCGCCGCGGCGAGTCAAACGTTGCTTCTCAACGCCGTTGTGAACGACGGGGACGTCGTGGTCATCGCCCACGGGAGTGCTAACGCGGCGATTCTCGCCCAGGCCGACATCGCCAACAGCTTGGTGATCAATTTCAACGGTGACGATGCGGTGCTGCTCAAAAAGAACGGCGAGGTGATCGATGCGATCGGCCAGGTCGGGGTAGACCCAGGCAGCGCATGGAGCGGCGGCGGGGTGTCGACCGCCGATCAGACCTTGCGCCGGCAAAACGGCATCTGCGTCGGCGACGCCAATGCCGTCGACGCGTTCGATCCCTCGCTCGAATGGGCCGGCTTTGCGGTCAACACCTTCGATGGTCTGGGCAGCCACATCATCGACTGCGCGGTCACGCCGCCGCCGCCGCCACCGCCGCCAATCGCAAAAGTACACGACATTCAGGGCAGCGGGGCCGCGGTTACGGGTAGTGGGCCGTTTACGGTCGAAGCCATCGTGGTCGGCGACTACCAAGGCGTATCGGGGACCAACGATGCGTTTCTCGATGGATTTTTCATCCAGGAAGAAGACGCCGACAGCGATAGCGACACCAACACTTCCGAGGGCATTTTCGTCTACTGCCAGACCTGCCCCGTCGACGTCCAAGTCGGCGACAAAGTCAGCGTCACCGGCGCGGCCAGTGATTTCTTTGGCATGAGCCAGCTCACTGCGACCAGTGCTTCGGCCGTTACGCTGCTCAGCGGCGGCAACCTGTTGCCCACGCCGGCGCTGTTGCAATTGCCGGTGCCGATCGCT
Organism: Pseudomonadota bacterium; assembly: GCA_021821045.1. Taxonomy (GTDB): domain Bacteria; phylum Pseudomonadota; class Gammaproteobacteria; order JAADHS01; family JAADHS01; genus JAKACW01. The sequence goes on along the minus strand of JAKACW010000001.1, from coordinate 107,243 downwards.
CCGGTCGGAGACTTACCCGCGGCGCAGGCCCAAATCAACGCCTATTACGAACGCGTCGAAGGGATGTTGGTGACCGTGCCGGACGTGTTGACCGTCGCCGAGTATTTCCAATTGTTCCGCTATGGGCAGATTGTGCTCACCCAAGGCGGTCGCATCGATCAATTCACCGACGCCAATGCGCCGAGCGTCGCGGGTTATGTTCAGCATCAGATCGAGAAAGCGCGCCGTGTGGTGCTGCTGGACGATGACAACAACGTGCAGAATTTCTCTCTCATTCGTCCGGTACCGGTGTTCCATCCCCAGCCCGGTTTCAGTATCGACAACTATGTGCGCGGTGGCGACACCATTTCCAACTTGACTGGTGTGTTGCATTGGTCGTTCGCCGGTCAGAGCGGCACGGATGCCTGGCGCATCCGGCCCGTCGCGCAAGCGTTTAGCTACGCCTTCGTAGCCGCCAATCCGCGACCAGTCGCGCCCGCCCTCGCGGGCGAGCTCAAGGTGGCGAGTTTCAACGTGCTCAATTACTTCAATGGCGATGGCTTGGGCGGTGGCTTCCCCACCAGCCGCGGCGCCGATTCGGCGGCGGAGCTGGTGCGCCAACGGGATAAGATTGTCGCCGCCCTTATTGCGATGAACGCCGACATCGTCGGGCTGATGGAAATCGAAAACGACGGCTACGGTCCCTCCAGCGCCATTGCCGATCTGGTCAACGGCCTCAATGCTGCGGCGGGCGCCGGCACCTATGCCTTCATCGATGCCGGCGTGCCGGTCATCGGCAGCGACGAGATAGCCGTGGGTTTGCTTTACAAACCCAGCACGGTTACGCCGGTCGGCAATCCGGCCATCCTCGACAGCAGCGTCGATCCTCTATTCCTGGATTACAAGAACCGCCCGGTACTGGCGCAGACCTTCGCACACAATGCCAATAGCGGCCGCCTGACAGTTGCCGTCAATCACCTGAAGTCAAAGGGATCGGCCTGTGACGATGTCGGCGACGCGAACGCGCTCGATGGCCAGGGTAACTGCAACCTGACGCGCACCGCAGCGGCCCGGGCGCTGGTGAATTGGCTGGCCACTGACCCGACCAACAGCGGCGATGAAGACAGCCTCATCATCGGGGACTTGAACGCCTACGCCAAGGAAGATCCCATTACGGCTATCAGAGCCGCAGGCTACGTCGACCTGCTCGAAGCGTTCCAAGGCAGCGGCGCGTACAGCTATGTATTTGATGGCGAGTTGGGCTATTTGGATCACGCGCTCGCCAACGCCAGTCTGGCCAGCCAAGTGGTGGCGGCGCAAACGTGGGCCATCAACGCCGATGAAGTGAATCTGCTCGATTACAACGACACGATTGTCGATATCGGCGAGGCCAGCTTCGAAGCCAAACCGGCGGCCACACCGCTGTACGCCGCCGACGCTTATCGGTCTTCCGATCATGATCCCGTGCTGATTGGCATAAACTTGGCACCGTCAGACAGTGACGGCGACGGCGTGAACGACAACCTCGATCAATGCGCCGCAACCGCCGGCGGCGAAGTCGTGGACAGCGTCGGTTGCTCCATCGCTCAACTCGTCCCCTGCGCAGGCCCGCTTGGGAGCAGCGCAAGCTGGCGCAATCATGGGCAGTATGTGCGCAGCGTTGCTCAGGCTGCGGAGCGCTTTCTCTCACAAGGACTGATCACGCTCGATGAGAAAGACGCGATAGTGTCGGCCGCCGCCCGAAGCGCATGTGGGTGAGAGATTGAAGCGATAATCCTCAAGTCTCCATAGATCGATTGTACTTTCCATCGCGCGCCAGGCCGTTGAGTTCGCTCCGCCGGCGCAGCGCCTGCTGCGCGGCGTGGACGTTGGCTTCCTTGCCTTGCCAAGCGGCGAGCACAGGCGCCTGCAACGCGCGGCCGTAGGAGAAACTAAGCTGCCACGGCCATCTGCCCATCGCATTCATCGCATTGAGATTGTCCGTCGCGTCCGCGGGACTCTGTCCGCCGGAAAGGAATACGATGCCCGGCACCGCCGCCGGCACGTAGCGCAGCAGACAGCGCAGAGTGGCTTGCGCCACTTCCGGCGCGCTGGCCTGCTCTGGGCATTTGAGGCCCGGGATAACCATGTTGGGCTTGAGCAGCATTCCATCAAACACGACGCGGTGAGCATCGAGTTCGTTGAACACGGCTCCGAGCAGTTGCGATGTCACGGCTTCGCAGCGGTCGATATCGTGCGCACCGTCCATGAGCACTTCCGGCTCTACGATCGGCACCAGGCCTACCTCTTGGCACAGCGCCGCATAACGCGCCAGGGCGTGAGCATTGGCGCGGATGCCAAAGGGTGACGGCACCGTGCGCTCATCGATGTTGATCACCGCGCGCCATTTCGCAAATTTCGCGCCCAGTTGCTTGTACTCCGCCAGTCGTTCGCGCAGCCCGTCCAAGCCCTCGGTTACTTTGTCGCCGGGGAACAACGCCAGCGGCGTCGCGCCTTTATCGACTTTGATGCCGGGCGTGATGCCGCGGTCGGACAGCAGCTGCGCCAGCGGTTTGCCGTCGCGCGTCGTCTGGCGTAGGGTTTCGTCGAATAGAATGACACCGCCGATGTAGCGTTCGATGCCCTCGGAAGTAAAAAGGATTTCGCGATAACGCCGGCGGCTCTCCTCTGTGGATTCGACCTTGATGGAATCGAACCGCTTTTTGATCGTCGGGCTGCTTTCGTCCGCCGCTAGCACGCCTTTCTGCGGCGCGACGATGGCCCGGGCAACTGCATTGAGTTCGTCGATGTTCATAAGTCGCTCCCTCCTTGCGGCAATCCTACCACGGAGGAGCGTGTGCAAGGCATCGTCAGTGCCGCAATCGATATCGTCAATACGCCACCGACAACTGCCAATGCCAAGCGCCCGCCACCGGTAAGGAAATTCATCCAATAGACCATCGGCCGCATGAGCGGATCATTCGGGTGCATGCCGGACGCCAGCAGATCTTCCACGCTGCCAGCGAGCACAAAAGGCACGTCCAACACTTCCAGCAACCCAAGCATGGGCAGGGACGCGGCGGCGGCGGCCAGCCAGCGCGCGAGCGGGCAACGAGACAAAGCCAGCCAAACCACGACGAGGGTGTACATCACAATCGCGTGCTGCAGCGCGTGGCCGAGCAGGGTCGAGGCTTCGATGGGAATGCCGGCGTGGAGGACACCGCCCTTCACGATATGCGGTTCTTCCGTCACGAATTCGGCGAGCAATACTTGTTCGTTGCGCGATGGCCGAATCTCAATTGCAGTCAACTTGTAAGCGGGTGCGACGACGGTGAGAGTCGTTATATATAGCGGGATGACTGCGCGTCCGTAGTGATCACCGTAGAAAACAGCTAAGCCCGTCAACACGGGATAGGCAATAATCAGAGCGATGAATCCGTTACGCAGGCTGAGCTGGTTTGTCTGCATCGTTTCCGGCACGGCGAACCCACCACAAGAAGAACAGGCAGGCGAGAATGACAATGAGGGTCGGCCCAATATAGCCATGAATCGCGTCGAACAACTCTTTGTTGTAGCGCAATGCGAAGTACAGGCCGACAATGCGTGCTTGGTTTATAGCGTAGACGAGCGCGCCACCGAGTAGAATTGCGGTCAACTTTTGTTTCCAAGGCGCGCGAAACGCCAGAATCGCGGCGCATAGCAACAACAGCGCTTCCGTTCCCTCGCATCCATTCAGCACCGATAGCCGCACTCGCTCCGAGACCAGGCGATGGCCCTCGGCATGTACCCGCTCCGCCGGGGTTAAAAGATTTATCAGCGCCGCGCTCGGAGTGACGGTGGCATGGTCGATAGCGACGCGCTCGACGACAGTGCCGCGGGCTTGGCTGTACGAGAATTGAAATACGACAAACAACGCCAAGAATAAGATCGCGAATCGGATAGGGCCGAATCGGTTCCCCTCCGTTGGCGGCGAATGAACGGCGTGAGTGAGCATGGGACACCTTCTATTACAGTCGCGTGACATTCACGTGACAGCGACGAAACAAATGCAATTGGCGGCCATGGCCGCGAAAAAGCGCGCCGCGCGGTAATAGTCAGCGATTTGTACACTCAACGGATTATTGCGATTGACGATGACTCCCAGCTCGTTAGCCTCGATGCGATACTTGGGCAGAACAACAAACGGCTCCGCCCACACCGCGTCTGTGCATAGAAAATAAATTAAACCTGTAGGAGCGGCCATGCTCGCGAACGGCCCCCACGCCCGCCTCTGCGCAACTCAGGTCATGCCCTCGCGTAACAAACCCGCAAAATATCGCTGCTAAGTTCATCTCAGAACGATGATTGGCGCAGATCGTGATCGGGTTGCTGCACTGTTGTAGGAAGTTGGCTTATTGCTTGATCGGATGGATTTGGTGGAGAGTTAGCGCCCATCGGACTGGCTTCGACGACGCCCGCCATGCGTGGGCGTTTCATTTCTTCCGCAAAAACTCCTCCGTCTCAATCCCCGCCTGTTTGAGAATGGCCCGCAGCGTGCCTTCCGGCATGTCGCCGGGATGGTTGGGCATGGTGGTATAGCGGTTGGTGTGCGGGTTGAACCAAATCTAATTGCTGCCCGCCGCCTGGCGGTCGAACTCAAACCCCAACTGTTTTAACCGCTTGACGATCTCGCGGTAACGAAAACCTGCCAATCTTCCCATTTAGCCGCTCACCACCAGAGGGTAATCGAAGGAATCCCCGGTCTCTTTGAGCTGAACGGCGCTTTGGCGGCCGGCCTGCGCCTCCAATAACTTCTTCGCCACGTCGCGGGCGATCTCCAGCGTCTCGGTCACGGTGCGCCCTTGGGCGACCAGCCCCGGAATGTCGTCCGATGTTGCCAGATAGACGCCTTCCGGTAAGTGTTCAATATGTAAATTGACGATCCGTTCCATAAGTTACCTCGGTGCGTTAAACGGCGGCTTTGTTCAAGCGCTGCGACTCATACTTGATGACCATGCCATCGATCAACTCTTCGATGATCTTGTTGAGAGATAGCCACTGTAAACCCTCATTTAAATCGCTGGCTTAAAAATAGCATCTATACGTGTATAAATATAGCTATATTGTCTACTGACGTGACGGCCGTCACGAGCACACATTGCAGACCCCTGCTGCTCTCGATTTAATCGCCACCCAACCCCACCATTGTAGGAGCGAGCATGCTCGCGAACGGCTAGCGCTCGACTCTCCGAACGCATCCGAGGCCTTCGCGTAACAAACCCGCAATATATCCCTGCTAAGTTCGCCTCAGAACAACAAGTGTCGGGCGCATCGTGCGGCGGGGTATAGCAACGTGCGGCGGTGCCAGGGAGGGGGAATGGCGTCGGTTGTCTGCGTGAACTACGCGCCAGCTTTGCGGCGATTGGTGCGGAAAGCCTGCACCGGCTATGGCGTCGAGTTTCGAAGCTTCGATGACAGCCGGCGATCGCTCCGCTGTTTACTATAGTCGGAACGCATCGCCAGGTCTGGTCTCGGCCGTGTTGCCGGGCGCGGTCTGCGTGCTGGCGTGATCTTTAGCGCCGCGTCGGCCTGATTTTGACTAAGCAGTTTTGCGGCGCGCCAACAGCAATCCGCTCACCAGACCGCTTCCCAACAGCCAAATCGCCGCCGGCACCGGCACCGCGAGCAGATCCAGGTTTCCGTCTGCTTGCATCAGCGTATCCGTTGTTGGGTTGTAGGTGTGGCCGCCCACCGAGGTGATGCCGCCGGTGACGCCGAATGGGTTAAAACGCAGCGTGATGTCGGCCGCCGCACTCGAAATCGTGTCAGGCTCATAGACATTTGAATCGAAGTTGGCACCGCCCACGTGCAGCGTCACGTTGTCCGCGCCCGCGACAAACGGCACCAGGTAGCCAGAACCGGAACTGACGTTGCCAGTAAGGATGTTGGCGCCATCTATAAATCCCGAATCGCTGTTAAAGTTGTAATCCGGTGTCGTGTCAAAGAACAATCTTGCGGCGCCGTCGATAATGGAAAAAACGGGAATGCTGCCGGCGATGGCGCTGACTTGTTGTGTGAACCATCCTGCAACGGTCAGCTCATACCCGGAACCACTGCCCGCCGCGCCGTTTGTGTTCAAGGCGGGGCTGCCTACTGTGCCGCCGAACTTGTCCACATGGTCGGTCACATACGACTGGTAGTAAGCCTTATACGTGTCGCCAACCGTATAGGTACCGGGAGACGTCACGCTGTCTGGCTGAAGCAGCAACACGCCGCCGCTCGAGAAATCGTAGTTGCTAAACGGTCCAACCGATGCGTCCTCGTCACCCACAGCGCCAGGCGCCGCCTGGTAATTGGCTGTGCCGACCCACGGAGACGGCACGATGGCCGCATAGACGGAACTCGTTGCAAAAGTGCAAACCGCCAGGATTCCCAGTTTTGACATCCCCAGTTTCATTGTCGATTCCTTTCGTTAAGCCAGTGGCTGGTGACCTGATTCGTACCGTCGGGCACTCAAGCCCAACGTCGACGAAATCTCCAGAGAATCATTTTCAGTGAGCGAGAGTGTAGATCGCGCGATGTTACGCGGTTATGACTGCTTTGTTACAGAGCGAATCCTGCGTAGAATACACGTGCGTCGGTTCATCAAAGTCATCGCGAGATGGAACCTAAAATGCGTTACAGGTGCATTACATAAGTTGACAACACTAACTCTTACGACGACAAAGAGGGATCCTAATGAGCAACCTAAACATCTTCAAACATTCGACGGACGTCGTATCCTTTCCCGCTGGTCATACGATCTTCAGCCAAGGAGACCAAGGGGATGCAATGTATGTGGTGAAAGAGGGCGCGGTGGATATCATCGTCGATGACTGTGTGCTCGAGACCGTGGGCGAAGGCGGCATATTCGGTGAATTGGCGTTGGTCGACCACGAGTATCGCAGCGCCTCGGCGGTTACAAGATCGGCCAGCACGCTGGTGCCCGTCGACGGAAAGCGGTTCGAGCGACTCGTGGCGGAGGCGCCGTTTTTCGCTCTTAACGTCATTTCTGTTCTCGCTGGACGATTGCGGCGGCAAACGTCGTAACGCCGGTCAATTCGGAAGGGTCTCCTGCCCCTTTATGGCGAGGGGCAGGGTAAAGCTTTCGAACTTACGCGTCACCTGTAATCAATCTGTTATTTCCCTCGAGTAGCGTTGCCGGAGGCAGTTCTCGCCCCCAAGGCGAATTCCAATGAAACGTCTCCTTAGGCATACCCGTATTTCCGACATCATCGGCGACGTTATCCGCGTACGCTCGAATCAAGCCACCCTGGGGGATCTCGCGGTCATCGAGGGTCAGCGCGGCACGACGCTGGCGCGCTCTATCGCCCTTGACGGCGATATGGTGACGCTACAGGTATATTCTGGGACGAGAGGTTTGTCTACCGACGCCAGCGTGCGGTTTTTGGGGCATCCCATGCGAGTCGCCTATTCGCAGAACATTCTGGGTCGGGTTTTTGGCGGATCGGGACAGGCCGTCGACGGCGGGCCCGGTTTGACGATGGATCCCAAAGTTGACATCGCCGGGCCGACGGTGAATCCGCTCATGCGCACATTGCCCCAGCGCATGATTCACACCTTTGTGCCCATGATCGACATGTTCAATAGCTTGGTCGAGAGTCAAAAGATACCCATCTTTTCCGTTCCCGGCGAGCCCTACAACGAGCTGCTGGCACGCATCGGATTCCAGGCCGATGCCGACATCGTGGTGTTCGGCGGCATGGGGTTGATCTTTGACGACTTCCACTATTTTCGCAGCCAGTTCGAAGAGCGCGGCATCGTTCACCGCACGGTGATGTTTCGCAATCTCGCTTCGGACCCGGTGGTTGAGCGCGTGCTGATTCCCGACATGGCACTTGCCGTGGCGGAGAAGTTCGCTGTAGAGGAGGGCAAGCGGGTATTGGTGTTGTTGACCGACATGACCGCCTACGCTGACGCATTGAAGGAAATCGGTATCGCTTTGGAGTACATCCCTGGAGGTTTCCGCCTCGGACAAGGACTCGGAACGTATGTATCAACTCCTGCTTTCGGCGAAATTGCTCCAACTACCGGTTGAATTTGATGGATTCGGTTGTGTAACGGACGATGGAGGGGACACATGGCCGCGGATTCGTAACGTCGGTTTCCCCTAGTTCCCGCAGCAAGCGCTGTTAACTTTGTCCGGCGCGCGCTCGCGGCCAATTGACTCACCCATTTCGACCAGCGCTGTCGGCGCGCAGCCGCATAGCGGCAGCAGTTGGGCCGTGCGACGCCCCGTGCTATAGTCGCGCCAAATTGAAGTACTCGCCCCGCCGCGAAGGCAAGAAGCATGAAAACCGACAAAATCATTCGCGATACCAAAGCCGCGTTGAAGCGGGTCGATTGGGATATGAAGCATGTGCCCAAGGTCTGCTCCGCGGGCTGCCATTACTGCTGTCATCAATGTGTCACATTGTTCGAGGTCGAAGGTTTCGTTCTGGCGCGCCACCTTGAAACCGAAATTTCCGCCGAGCAGCGTGAGCGGTTTCGCCAGCGCGCTGAAAATTGGCTGGAGAATTTCGACGAAGTGACTCGGGATGCTGACGAAGCAAACCCGATAGCAGAGGACGAGTTGCTGGCGGCGGAAAAGGCCATGAATCAGCGGCGTATTCCCTGTGCATTTCTCGAGGACGGGCACTGCCAAGTGTATGAGGCGCGGCCATCGAGCTGCCGTGCCCACGTGGTTGAGGACAATCGGGAAGCTTGCAAAGATATCTCCCGCACGACCAGCGATGCGGCCATGGTGGTTAAGGTTAAGCATATCAAGTTATTCGCCCAGATTGGCAACCGCGCCACCATTCGCCCGATGATGTACGCCGTCGCGGAATCGCTGGGGATTCAGCGTCGACTGAAGCCCCTTGCGCTTCCGGTCCGTGCGACGAAACGCGCCTAGGAGTTGATCTTTCAGCTTGCCCGCTAATCCATCGGAATGATCCACAACCCCGAACAAGCCGAGACCTATCTACGCGATGCCCTGCGTCGGCGACCGAATGACACGAACTGCCTCCTGGCGCTCGCCGAACTATTGAGCCGCAAAGGCGACTGGGCGGGAGCGAAAGCGTGCTATCGAAGCGCGGTGCAACTTGTCCCCGCGGATGCCAACATTTGGTATCAACTGGGTGCCGCTTGTGTTGCGCTCGCCGCGTGGGGCGAGGCGCGACAAGCTTTCGAGCAGTTGCTGCACCTCGATCCGCGAGCTTGTCTGGGTTGGTACGGCTTGGGCCGGGTGAGCAAGGCCTGCAATGATCTCGGAGCAGCGAAGGAGTGTTACGAGCGGGCGATCGCCATAGTGCCATTTCCCGAGGCGCTAGTAAGTCTAGGCATCGTCAATCGCCAGCTTGGGTTATTTCTCGATGCGGCGGAGAACTATGCCGAAGCGATCCGCCTGCAGCCGGGTAACGTGGAAGCTCGCACCAATTTGGGAAAGTTGCTCGTCGAAACGGGACAGCCGGAGAAGGCTGTGCCCGTCTATCGTCAAGCGTTGCAGTTGCGTCCCGGCGACGCGGCGATTCACAGCAGCTTGCTCATGACTCTCAACTACCTCGAGGGCGTATCCGCCGCGGAGTTGGTGGGGGAGCACCGTCAATTCGGCGTTCGACGGGCAAGTCGCAACGTGCCCGCGCGGGCTCGTCCTGATGCCGCCGATCGGCGCTTGCGCATCGGCTACGTATCTCCGGATTTTCGCAATCACTCGGTGGCCTTTTTCATCGAGCCGCTGCTGGCCCGCCATGATCGTAAGCGCTTCGAGGTCTATGCCTATTATTCTTTGGCGGAGGGAGACGACGTTACCCGGCGTCTCGCCCGGCAGGTGGACCACTGGCGTGATGGCGGTTCGCTCAACGCCGAGGATCTAGCCCGGCAAATTCAACAAGACCAAATCGACATTCTGATCGACCTTGCGGGCCATTCCGCCTACAACAGTCTCGCCGCGCTTGCCGACAAACCGGCGCCTGTGCAGATGACGTATCTCGGCTACCCGACGACTACCGGATTGTCGGCCATCGACTATCGGTTGAGCGATCACCATGTCGATCCGCCGAGATCGGAACCGCACTCGACGGAGTCGGTGTTGCATTTGCCGGAGAGTTATTTCTGTTATCGCCCGCCGCAAGACAGCCCGGCGGTGACGGATCCGCCGCACGAGCGAACGGGGACGATCACCTTCGGTTCGTTTAATTCCGCCCAAAAGATCAGTACGGCTTGTCTTGAACTATGGTCACGGGTACTGCGCGTGTGCCCTGGCTCACGTTTGGTTCTAAAGACCTGGCCTTTGCGGTATGACCAGGGTCGACAGATTCTTCAGGAGCATTGTCGTGCGGCGGGCATCGACGAAGACCGTGTGGTCTTGCTGGCGCCGCAGCCGGATACATCCAGTCACTTGGCCGTTTACAACGACATCGACGTTGCGTTGGATACCTTTCCCTACAATGGCGCCACCACGACCTGCGAGGCGCTGTGGATGGGCGTGCCTGTGGTCAGTCTGACGGGGGAGTCTCATGCGTCGCGCATGGGCAAGAGTATTTTGTCGGCGGCCAATTGCGGCGAGTGGGCAGTTGAGTCGGCCGAGGCGTATGTCCGGCTGGCGAGCCGACTCGCTGCCGATCGCGGACGCTTGGCCGTGCTGCGCAGCACCCTTCGACCCCGGCTGTTGGCATCGCCGCTGTGTGATGAGGTGAAGTTCGTGACGGATTTCGAGGCACTACTTGTGCAGGCGTGGCAAAAGAATCGCGGCTAAAGCCGCTCCTACGGTAGGAGCGGCTTTAGCCGCGACTTTTCGCGACCATGGTTGCGATCCACACCGCGACGGCACCCCCCACCAACGCCAGTGCCAGCCGACCGCCGCCATTGAGAAAGTTCATCCAATTTACGAGCGGCGAAGTCGCTAGCTGGCCCGGCGCCAATTCGAACAGCACGAGATCGGCTACACTGCCCGCCAACACAAAAGGAACGTCAAGGGCTTCCACCGCTGCGAGCACGGGAACGGACACGCCAAACGTCACGATCCAACGCCGCAGGGACGCGGACTGCATAGTCAGCCATGCAACGATCACGGTATACATCAGAATAAGATGCTGAACCGCATGGCCCAACAGGGTCGATGCCTTGATCTCCGCGCCTGCTGGAAGTGAACGCCCTTCGCTCGGAATCTCCGCTTGCGAGACAAATCGCGCGACGATGAGTTTCTCGTGGCGGGGCCGGTTGACTTTGAGTCGCGCAACCGTGAAATCGGGCGCGACGACATCAAGGGTCAGGCGGTACAGGGGAAAACACGCGCGCCCGTAGGCCTCACCGTAGCTCAGTCCAATAATGGTCAGCAGCGGATATGCGATGAGGAAGGCGATGACGCCCTTAGCCAACGGGAGACGTTGCATCGCCGCTGTCTACCGCTTGTCTAACCCACCACGCGAAGAACAAACACGGCAAAATGACGATCAAGGTCGGGCCGACATAGCCATGAATGGCGTCGAAAAGCGATTTGTCATGGCGCAGGGTGAAATACAGCCCGACGATGCGCTCAACGATCGTGCCGCGGCCTTGCATGTAACCCCACTGCAGCACGAAGAATAAACCCAGGAATAGGGCGGCGAAGATCAGTTGACCCCAGCGGCCACGTGCGTGGGCCTTCGGACTGTTGCCGGAATCGTTCATTGAGTGCAGTCGCGATTGTGGAAGGGTAAGTTATTAAAGAAGTGTGACAAAGGGGTGACATCCCGAAACAACTAGCTCTGCTCCGCCAAGCTGACGATTTTCGTGCGTGGCTTTCCGTTGCGTTCGAATTGAATTTGCAGTTCATGGGCCGTCGGCAGCACCTCCATGAGTTGATTAACGCCGTCGGGCCCATCCAAGGGAATGCCGTTGACGGCGGTAACGATGTCTCCTTGACGCAGGTCCAGCCGCCGTAACAGAACGGCGTCATGCAAAGGCTGCATCATGTAGCCCTTTGTCACGCCATCCTGCTCGAGGGGTATCTGTCCGAACAGTCGGCGCAAGATGCCGGGGTCCTTCAACGAGGCTTTTTGCATATCGGTGCGAATGAAGTTGCTGCTGGTGGAGACGGGGGTTGGCGCTGGGCCAGGCGATGTATCGCTCACATTGCGGATACGCGGACCCGTCCCCGATCTTTTGCCATCCTTTGGCAGGCGCAGGGTTTCCAGTTGGTCACTGCGCACCAGTACGATGTGGTCGGGATGAATTTCCTTCAGCACCGCGCCGCCGGGTAGGGCTTGATCGATCCAGTAGGCCTGTTCCTGGTCTTTTTCATCGGCGATGATGGCTCGGGCCAGGCGATCATCATCCGACGCCAATGTGCCGCGCAGGGAGAGATCCAATGGGGTATCGACCATTACCGGGGTGGGTGCGGTTTTGGGCCGCTCGTCGGATGCGACACCGAAAAGGTGCAGTTCTGCCAAATCGGCGAGGGCACTCGACTGCGGCCGCGCCGGGTCTGGCGCTGCATCCGGCTGAAGCATCTGTGGCGCAACCTGTTGGGTGGGCTGCGGCACCAGCATCCAAGTCAACCGGGCCAGTTGGAACGCGACAGCCAATATAAGCAAAACCGTCGTGGCTCGGGCGAGCCAAGCGTTGATTGTTTCGGATTGGATTGCAGACCGCCATTCTCGGAGCGGCACGACTGCTGTTCTTAGCGCGCTGCCAAGCATTGTCTTTCACCTCTGCGGGACGCGACCCGCGTACTATTTTAGTGCTGTGCCGTCGGTCTGTGCCCGTAAAGCGGCACCAGCAGATAGACCCGCTCACCCAAGTCCGGGAGTTGATGGATGTTTGTTCCTGCCGCCACTGTTAGGACAAAGGGCTCTTTGCGAAACGGGCCCAGTACGGATGCCGACGTTTGCAGGCCGTACCGCCCGGACACCAGCGCCCGAGTGTGGAGAAATAGGTGTCCGTCCTTCTTTTCGACACGGTAGCCGCCGTAGGGCGCGGCGAGGGGCTCACCGATAAAAATGCCCTCCTGCGGCCAAGCGACACTTTTCCAATACGCTTCGATCAACGTCGACCCGCGCAAATAATGCATCATCACCGCACCCGGCACGGGAAACTTCGTCGGATAGCTGCACGGCTCAGTGACGGCGCCGTAGCTCGCTGTCGCGCCCGCTTCCAGCCAGCGCAGGGCGCTCATCTGCCAACTGTCGGTCAGTTTTCCGCCGGACGAGGTTAGGTGGTCGGCAACGGCGCCGGGCAAGAACCGCAGGGTGTCCAAACCCGACACAGCCTTCAGACCGGTGAAATAGAACATGATGTCCTGTTTGTCGACCAACATGTCGGTTTTCACGACGTCGACTTTGATGCTCTTGCCAAGCAGCTTGTGTGTTCGTTCGAACTGGGCCGCCCGCACGTTGCGGTCCTTGTCCGAAGTGCTGACCAGGTAGGCCGTGCCGGAGGGCGCGCTGCCGTCGGCCGCGACGCCGCGGTCGATCAGTTTCTTTGCGTCTTCGAAATTCGAAGCTGCAATTGCCATGGTCGGCCTTATCCCGAGATCCGTGTACGGATGGGCGGCGAGCGAGTCGACATAGGCCTGGGCGCGATCGGCGGTCCGGCAGGTCGGCTTGGCGCAAAAGTCGGCGTCATAACCCATGGCAATGGCCGACGTGATGGACATGCAGCCGACGGCGTAAGGCGTGGTCCACGTCACGGCATAGGCCTGCACATGCTGGGGAGTGCGCGCCTTGATTTGTTGCTCGAACTCGGCAAACTCATCCGGCGGCAACACGCTGCGCTTGCCAGCGAATTCCACCTCGATCATGTTTTCAGCCGGAATATGGCGGGCTTGGCGGTAGTAGTCGGCAATCTGCACGCTGAGCGCGTCGTTGCGGTTGACGATGACGCCCAGCTCGTTTGCTTCGAGACGGTACTTAGGCAGGACGAAAAACGGCCCTGTAGGAGCGGCCATGGCCGCCATAACAATTGTGGGAGCGGTCATTGCGCAAAGAATCGCGGCTAAAGCCGCTCCCACAGTGGGAGCGGATTCATCCGCGATTCGATCCGGTCTTACACGCACGGTGGTCGTTAACCTTGCGGCGCTGCGGCGGTCGCCGTGCCGTCCTGCTTCGATACTGCCTCGGCGGCCGGTGCGACCTGGTCCACCTTGGGCACGAAATTCGCTTTGGCTTGAACCACTGCGGCGATGACCTCATCCGTGATGTCCGTAGTCGGGTCATGGTCGAACACCATGGTTTGAGACTTGATCATGACAATCTGCATGCCGTGTTCATTGGCGACTTTTTTGGCGTAGGGACGCAGCAGATCATGCAGCTGCAGCACCAAACTGTCTCGCTCGCGCTGGACGACATTGACAGCCTGTTGCTGGGCCTGTTGTAGTTGGACTTTGGCGTTCACGAACAGCTGATTGAGTTCGTCCTTTTGTTTCTCGTTGGGTTTGTCGCCGAACTTTTCCTGTTTCTCGCTCAGTTTCGTGGAGAGTTCACTCTGTACTTTGGTCAGTTCGCCCTGCAGAGTGTTGCGCAGTCCATCGATGTGCTGAGTAATCGTGCGGGAGTAGCCCGTTTCATCCGCCACCCGCTGCAGGTCCAAGATGGCGACGGTTCCGGTCGTTGCCTTAGGTTGACACGCGCCGAGAACGGCAGCAACGCAGACTAAAACGACGGTAGCAGAGTTCTTTCTAATAATTCGCATGGAGTTTGTCTCTCTTGTGTAGGAAGATCACGTTCGTTATCGGAGCGTTGTATTATAAACGACGCCTGTGCGTGAGCCAGTGGGCGCTGACCAATCGCGCTGTAACAATTCGTTCATATTCCTCGTCTAGACTCTGCGCCTTGTAGCCAGGTTGCTGAATTTACTAAAACGCCGCCGCATCGTTCGTCGAGTGTGGGCGTTGTGTCGCGTGCGCAGGTGAGAAATCCCATGAGGCCCCGCTTAGAGGACAAGATTCTAACGCTGTTTACCGGCGCGTTGATTGGCGCCTGCTTGTTCACTACGCGCATCAGTCATGGCGCTGTTCTGAGTCATGTCGAGACCGTTCGACCGGGAACGGATATTCTGTCGCTCGTTGGTGTTTCGAATCTGACGGTTAGTCCGGACAACAAACACCTTTACGCCACGAGCTTCGTGCCGCCGAGCGCGGGTGCCGTGTCGGTTTTTGCCATCGATGAAGCGACGGGCAAGCTGAGTTTCGTTGAAGCCGAGCAGCAGGGAGTCAACAACGTTTCAGGGCTAAACGGGGCTGCGGCGGTAGCCGTAAGTGATGACGGCGCCCACGTCTATGTCGGGGGCGGGTTTTTCAACGGTGTGATCGCCGTGTTTGCGCGTGACCCTTCGAGTGGCGCGCTGAATTTCCTTCAGTCCCTCGTGTTGGATGGGTCGGCGCCGCAGCGGCCCCTACTGGAAAGAGTTTACAGTGTGGACTTCGGCCCGAACGGCGACGATGTTTACGCGGTTGCCAACAGCGGCGCTGCCGGTGTGGGCGACGCCGTATTGGTGTTTCGCCGCGACCCGGTTAGCGGCTCTTTGACATTCGTCGAGCAGCAGCGCGATGGCATCGCGGGTGTTTCGGGCCTTGGCAATCCCAGCGGCCTTGCGGTGAGCGGTGACGGCAAGCATGTCCTGGTTACGGGAAATCCCCAGGCTGGCCTCGGTACCTTCACAGTATTTGACCGCGATCCGTCCACTGGAAAGTTGAAGTTCAATAACGTATTTCAAAATGGCAGCGCAGGCGCGTTTTCCTTGTCCGATACTGCAGGTGTGCTGGCGAGTTTCAACGATCGGCACGCTTACGTCTCAAGTTCGGGAGAGGCGGCGCTATATCGGTTTGATCGTGCGGCCGATGGCTTTGCGTTTGGCAACCGCGTCGCGACGGATGCCGGTTTGACTGGCCTTGCCGGAGCAGTGGACCTACTTCAGGCAAGCGGCGGGAGCCACCTCGTCACGGCGGCGCGTACCAGTCGGGCGGTGACGCTGTTGCGCCGCGACCCGTTCGCGGGCGATGTGAATCAAGTGGAGGTACTGAGCAACGACGCGCTCACCGATCCGAGTTCCGTTGGCGGGCTGGCGGGCGCCGGGCGCTTGG